>JBBQTW010000026.1:0-11463 GCA_038234505.1 Saccharimonadales bacterium (SeqCode)
ACAATGGTGGTGTTGGCGCCCACGGAGCTGGAGGCAATTGTCTTAGAAGCGGCTGCAGAGGTTAGGCCAGTGTTGCTGTCGGTAGCCCAGACTTGCCAACCGTTTAAGGCGTTGGTACTCACGTTTGCCGAAATCGGTGACGAACTCTGCTGAACCGAAGCAGAGGACAGGGTGGGCAGAGTGTCAGACGCGCCACTGAGGGCAAATGAGAACGTCTGCGAAACAGTCGCGTTCACCGTGAACGAATCACTGGCAACGGTTGCAGTTGAGTAGTTGCCAGTGTCGATAGCAGCAGAAGCAGCCGTTTGGGTCTGAATTTGGCCAGATAGGTTGTTACTAGCCGCCGCAGCAGTTGTTACTGCAGCAGTGTTAATCCAGTTGAAACAGTACAGTGTACTGACAGTAAGGTCACCACTAGGGAAGGTGGCAACCTGACCGGCAACAGCCGTAGCGGTACCGATGCCAGTCCAGGCGACTGCGCCGGTTGGCCAGGCCGCAGTGTTAGTGGTGGTGTCGACAGTGAATGTGGCAAACCCACCAAGTGTATAGCCGGCCGGGAAGGTAACGGCGACCTTACCTTCAGTACCGTTAATAGCTGATGTCTTAGCACAGACGACACCCTTCGTAGCGGTGCTAGTCTTCATACGGTCAAAACGAACTTGAGTCTGGAGCAGTGATGCGGCCGAAGCGCGGCTGAGGGTTAGGGCTAGCATCGCTAGAAGAGCCACGACAAATACAGTCGTTATTGCCAGAGGCTGAAAACGCCAGGTTTCTACTTTTTGCATATTTGATATTTCCTTAGTTAGTTGTTGATGCCGATTATGAAGCATAAGCGCGTTGTTTGCAATTGATTTCAATCACACCGCTATATATTTTATAGTGATTACTTTAGAAATTCATCGCTAGGACGACAGTTAGTGTGTCGGTGTAGTCGCTTGCTGGTGGTGTGTTAATAAAGGCCTTGGCCATAAGTTTGAACGTGCCACTTGCCGATGTGACCGGCGCACTGGTACTGAACAGAGACTGCAGACTGGTTGTCAGCGCCCCAACATTGTTAAGGCTGCTGTTGAACGGACTCAGGCTGGTGAGTGGGCCGCCAGAAGACTGAGTAACTGCCGTAACTTGGGCACCATAGCCGCTGTTAACGCTGCTCAGATCGGCCGTCGCCGATGTAAGCGTGGTAGACTGGCTCGCGCTTTTCAGGCCGCCATTTAGGCTAGTGACGTAGGCATTGCCGCCATTGTAGGCATTGGTGCTAAAGCCGACGATAGCATTGGCGTTGGCGGTAGCGACGGTGCCAGGCGTCAGACTCGTGAAAGTGCTGACAAAAGGTGGTGTACCCGTCAGGCTGGTGCTCAAACTCACCGTCAAGGTCGTCGGCACGGTGGCGACAATTGACGAGAATGGGCTAAATGCACTGCCGCTAAAATTGCCCTGCAGCGCTTTGACCTCCACCTTGTAGCTGGTATTGGGAGTTAGGCCGAGTATCAGGAAGCCGCTGGCACCACCCCAAGCAACGTAGCTTTGGTAGTTTGTCAGCACTTGGCTGCTGCCGACGGTGTTGTCGCTTTGGACGTAACTGGTCGTCGTGTAGCCATCGGCGCTGGTTTGGATGCCGATTAAATATTTGGTGTCAGTTGGATTGTTACCGGTGTTGATGACTAGTTTGAGGCGGTCGTAGTAATTGCTGGGGTTGGAGAGGGCTGGAGCCAAGGGCTCGTTGGCGTTCTGGGTAACATTAACACCGCTGACGGTGCCGTAATTTGTTGAGCTCTGAGTCGTGCCAGATTGGGCACCGCTAATGCCATTAAGCTTGTAGTTAGTACTGCTTGAGCTGCTCGTGCCACCACTGCCAATATCGTAGGATTTGAGCGTGTAATTAGTACTACTCGGCACGGCTGCAAACACCAATAATAGGCCGGCCCCCATTCCAAAAAGCTTGTGCATGGGCATTATTGTAGCACGCGGGAAGGGGCCAAATAATCTATTGCCACTGCCAGTTGCTGACGATCGCGGCTGCGGTTTGTTCGAGTTCGGCATGACGAGCCGACAAGCCGGTGACGGCTACGATAGCATAGCGAGAATCGTGCTGCCAGATAATGTCTGTCTCATAATCTCGTAGGCCGTTAAATACCACGGCGCCGCTCGGTGCGTATGCCCGGCTGGATACCTCGAAAAGTTCTGGGTGCTGACCCCGATATTTGATTGCTGATATTTCGGCAAAGGTGCCGTCGCCAAGCGTGCCAACAGTAACGCCAGCTTGATCGTTGTACTGGGGGTTTGCGCTTGTTAGCAGGTAATTCCCAATAATAGTTCGTGAGGTATTTTCGGTCGTTGTGAGGATGCGCAGCGAAGTTGGGTAACGGGTGCTGAAGTATGCTGTTTGCCAGCTCTGCAGGCTGGTTTGACTGCCCAGTACTTCACTGGCAGGTTGCGGGCTGTGGACTTGGGTCGTGCTCGATGGGCTTTGCCACCAGCTGTACAGACTGCCTCCAGCCACCATCAGTAGCACTGCAGGTAGCGCTAGCCAGCGTCGGCTCATCACTTTTTGCCTCGTTTGCGCTTTGGCTTAGCTATGATAGGTGGTCGGGTTTGCGGCTTGGCGCGAGAGTTCTCCATAACTTTTGCAACGGCGTGGTGCACACCCAGGAAGTACGCAATCCACAATAGAATTATTGCGCTGCCTGTTAGTACGAATGGTTTGAGTGTTCGCCAATCAGTCGTGTTACGGGCATGGCCCGCGCTGCCGCCAGAGTTGCTTGCCGAACTACCGCCTGGCGTTTTGTGGGAAGTCACTACTGCATACTCAAATTCACTAAAGGCGCCCAATACATCGTGAACAAAGCCGTGCACCGTGTAGCTGCCCGGTGTCTGATATATGTGGCTGAAACTATAGGTGCCGGCAACGTCGAGATGATGATTATCTACGCTGCCGTCACCCCAGTTCAGTGCGATATCGTAGGGATTTTTGCCACCACCAATAGTAACGGTGATTGTCACATCATTGGCGCTGCTGAGGACACTGAACGGCTGATTTGTTGCAATGGTCAGGTTTTCGCTGGCCCCGGCGTTCGTTGCTGTCACTTCCTGTGCCGCGGAAGCGGGTTGCGGTCCAGGGTCGGCTGGCGGCGGTGTCGGGCTTGCCGGCAGCACTAACGTTACAGTTATCGGTGCACTATCCGGCCCGTATAGGCTTGACGGGTTTGCTGTTCGCGCAATCAGTGTATTGGGGCCCTGGACCAACATTATTTGCAAACTAAAAGTACCGTTACAGGTTGTGGACCCGATACTGGTGCCCCCACGCCATATCGACACAACGCTTTGCGGATTCTGCAGTTCACAGGTGCCGGCTATTGTCTGCAGGGCGCTGTTGACGGTCGTGCCATCCAGGCCGGCATTAATAACAGCTGGAGTCGTCGGTGCAGCATAGGGAATAGACGCGTTGATTTGATAATTATCGGCGACAGCAGCGGCGCTAACCAGGCAGCATAAACCGAGCAAGCTGCAGGTACCAAGGAGTAGATGACGAAGCGTAGCCATAACCAATTATCACTGAGTATAGCATTTGTGCCGAGCGCACCTAATTATGGGGCTACAGGCTAAGCTTGCGACGCAAATACAGGAGCCGACCAGCCGTCCCAAGCAAACTGACGCCAGTGGCAGCCCCAATAACGTCACCAGGACCGGTGTTCAGGAGCTCTTTGGCGGCCACTGGCGGTTGGCAGTGGACGGTGTCGGTAGCCGGAATGCTAGCGTCAAAGGCACAAGGTTGGACGTTGCATTCGGGTCTGCCAATAGGCACGCCTGGCTTACATTCCCCAGTTCCAGGTGTCGTGATACCCACCATGCAGGCTGGGGCGGCAATATTTTTTCCGTCGGTGGTTGTGCCGGTGATAGCGACACTCACCTGATAGGCGAAGTTGTTTTTAGCAAACGTATGAGCATCGGTTGCTGTCAATTTGTTGGATTGGATTACTCGCTGCGTGCCATCGCTGTATGTGAATGTATAGCTGGTAATGTTGGTCCGCGTGGCGCGGGCACTGGCTGTAAATTTGTTGGTGAGCGGGTTACTGGTAAAGGTGCGGACAACACCAATACAAGCAAGCGTTGGCTTCTGCGCCGTAATAATCGTAGCTGTACAGTCGGCACTGGTTTTACCACCTGCGAAATCACTACTGAAGACTGTCACGCGGGCATGAAATGTTTGACCAAAATCTCTATAGCCGTGCGACGCGTCAGCACTGGCGCTGCTAGTGTGCACTACCTGCTGCTGCCCATCACCGAAGTCAAATACATATTTTGTGATGGTCGTATTCTGAGCGTCGGCCTTGGCGCGGAAGCTGAACTGCAGCGTGTCGCCGACTTGGTTGGCACTCAGGTTGCTGCACACCAGGTGAGGCTTAGGTGCTGGTGGTGGCGTCGGTGGCTGGGGAGGAGTTGGCGGTGGAGTCAACTTGACGGCATTGGCGCAGCCGGTCATAACGGCAAAATCAGCAGTCGAGCCATTAAAATGAACGATGACTGGTGCACTCGCCTCGGCAAACGATGTGGTGGTTTTGCGACCCCAGGCATCACTGGAAATCTGGACAAATCCGGCACCTTGCGTAAATCGCGCAGCGACCCAGGCGTCTTGGCCAACAACTTCACCGCCCACTTTTATGTCGCCGTTGCGATACAAGGTACCCATTTTGGTATTACTGGTGTTCATGTTGCCAACACTGGCATCGGTTGCACCAGCCCAGCGGTAGACTTGTTTCAAGTCGTGGTGATTGCCATTGGAGCCACTATTGTAACTAGCTTGGAATGAGTCGATATCAGTCTGTAGACTTCTCTGATCAAGACCGCACAGCACTATATTCACCGGATCACAATTATCGGCATTTACTTGTTTCGGCTGCGCGAGAGCCAGGCCGCCAAGCGTTAGCAACGATACTGCTAGCAACCAGCCAGCGAGGCCGAAGCTAAATTTCTGATATGCATATACTCCCGGTAAACTCATGAACTGTCTCCTCATCTATCAGCGAATTATCGCACAAGATACTAATAAATACAATCTGTCAATATGCTTATGGCTACTCATTGTGCAGTATTTACTAAGAAGTATCCGCCCAGCACACCAGTCGAGCAGTGGGGTATGTTACAATAGCGCTACTTAACAACTTAAATATAAAGAGTGCAGCGAGAGAACTAGCTCCGTGACCTGCCAGCAGCCTGCTTATTAGCAAAGGTGCTACATCTAGCCCGCCGGTGCGACGGGGAAGATATGACCACAGTGCATATCCTTTCCGCGCGCTACACAGGCAGAGAGGATATTTTTTTATGTCAACAACTTATTTCACGAGCGAGTCCGTTTGCGCGGGCCACCCGGACAAAATCTGTGACGGTATTAGCGATGCTATCGTCGATGCAATTTTAGCCCAGGACCCCAATGCCCGCACCGGTGTCGAGACTGTTGCCGGCGCCAATCAGATCTGCCTGTTTGGCGAGATCAAGACGTCAGCAAAAATCGATTTCGAGCAAATCGCCCGTGCCAAAGTCGCCGAGCTTGGCTATACCAATCAAGCCTGGGGTTTCGGCCCAGAGTCGAGTTTTAGCAACGATGTCCACCATCAGTCACCAGAAATTGCCCTCGGCACCGATGTCGATGGAGCTGGTGACCAAGGTATGATGTTCGGCTTCGCTATTGATGAAACGCCTGAACTCATGCCACTGCCGGTCGCCATAGCCCATAATCTCGCCCGCAAAATTGATGAAGTCCGTGAAGACGGCACGCTCAAATGGCTCCGCCCCGATGGCAAATCCCAGGTTACTGTCCGCTACGAAGACGGCAAACCTGTCGGCATCGAAAAAGTCGTCGCCGCCGTGGCCCACAGCGAGGACACCACGGCCGAGCAAGTCCGCGCCGATATTATCGAGCACGTTATCACCCCCATCCTGTCCCACTACAAATACGATCTACCAGCCGACGAAAACATCGTTATCAATGGCACTGGCCTGTGGTTTATCCCCGGACCGGAATCTGATGCTGGCCTGACTGGCCGTAAAATCGTCGTCGACACCTACGGCGGCTACGCCCGTGTCGGTGGTGGGGCTTTCAGTGGTAAAGATCCGAGTAAGGTCGACCGTAGCGGTGCTTATGCTGCTCGCTACATTGCCAAGAACATCGTGGCCGCCGGCCTGGCCACCAAATGCGAAGTCGGCCTGGCCTACGTTATCGGCCAGCCGCGCCCGCTGATGCAAACTATCGAAACCTTCGGCACCGAAACCGTCAGCCAAGAAGAACTCCACGCCTTCAAGGACAAACTCATCGACACCAGCGTCAAAGGCATAAACGACAAACTAAACCTCCGCCGCCCCATCTACAGCCAAACCAGCGCCTACGGCCACTTCGGCAAAGCCGACCTGCCGTGGGAACAAATCGTTTCGTAGATAGCAGTGATTGTGAAAAGCGCTAAATATAGTATAATATATTAATGAGTGCTGAAAGTATGGTTTCGAGTATGGTGGTGGCCTTCGATGGCCCATCAAAGTGCGGCAAGACACTATTTACCGAAATGGTGGCCGAAGAAGCCCGGTTCCAGCAACGGTTTTATGCCGGATACGAACTAAGCGATGACTTTCCCAGGGTCGAAATACTAAGAGAAACCCTCGCCGACTGGGCCGCATCTGTAAGTTTCCAAAACATTTCGACAATCTCGGCTGGCAACGTGTTTCGTGCGGCGGCTTATTACGTCATGGAAGCGGAAAAGGCTGGTCGCACTGTTGACTCCTTTGCCCATGCCGATGTTCGCAAGTTGCGTAATCTATTGGCGACGGATGGTGTCGTCGATTTTTTGCAAGAAGATGAACAGGTTGGCCGGCGAGTAAGCTCAATTGCCCAGTTCACCGGCACGCAGCTGCTGTGCGGTACCATTTTCTGCGACTTCGTCGTCGAAGCTTATGAGCGCGATGGCGGCTCAAACCTAGCGATAGTAGATGCTCGCGATCCAATCGGTCACTTCAAGCGAAACGATATTCTCGGCGACGGCCCTGGCAAAATCCTGCCGGCGAGTGTTATGCCACTGTATATCGATACACCAGTTGAGACAGCCGCGTCGCGCATGAAAGGCAACCTCCACGATAATATTGCCATAGTACAAGCACGCCGCCATGCAGATACGACGCGACCAGAACTACCGGTCCGGCCACCAGCTACACTGAGCGATGACTTGTCTAGTTGGCTTAGAGCACTTCCCAGGACTCGTGAAGGTTACATACCCACTCACTTTTTGGCCAAAAACGACGCTGACGTTGCAATCGATAATATCCAATACCTAGCCAGTGTCGTGGCTGCCTGTAGCAATCATATTGGCTTGGCACTCAACGGTGCATTCGAAACACAACTCAGCTAGGCAGTTCATCCGGTAGGAAGCCCTTGTCGGGCTGGAAGTCGGTCTGGCCTACGTTATCGGCCAGCCGCGGCCGCTGATGCAAACTATCGAAACCTTCGGCACCGAAACCGTCAGCCAAGAAGAACTCCACGCTTTCAAAGATAAGCTGATAGACACCAGCGTCAAAGGCATAAACGACAAACTAAACCTCCGCCGTCCCATCTACAGTGCCACCAGCGCCTACGGCCACTTCGGCAAGGCCGACCTGCCGTGGGAACAGGTTGTCGCCTAAACTAAATCGCGGCGTCGGAAGCTCAGCCAGGCTAGTATTCCGCACACCAGCGTAAACGCCGCAAAAAAGACTATGGCAGACCTGTCAAACGTGCCGGCCAAGATATCGGCAGTTCGATAGTAGTGATACGGGAACAACACTGCCGGATGCGTCAGCCAGTGAACACTACTACTCAGCGAGCTGACAAGGTAGCCGCTGATAGCGTACACCACCGATATACCAAGCGCGGCTGCTCGGCCGCGACCGGTCGCCGTCAGCAGGAAGGCCAGCGAGCCGGAGCTCAACACCAGCATAAAACAGGCAAAACAGGCGGCGGTGATATTCCACAGTGGTACTCCCAGATTCACCAATTGGCACATCGCCAACGTCACGACGGTGGCGATAGCCGTCACGATGAACATGACACTAACACCAGTCAGCGCCTTGGCGACCAACAGCCGGCCGCGCGAAATTGGCCGCGCCAACAGTCCCTCGATACTACCACTCGACTCCTCACGGCCAATCAGGCTGGTGCCGAGCCCGATAGCCAAGATGGATAGTAGTAGCGGCAGCGTGAAGTAAATCAGCTGGCTGTTCAGGTATCCCAGCGGCGAAAAGAAGTCAGTCCCACCGAACAGCGCCTCGGTACCGCTACCCAGATTGAGACTTTTATTTAGCTGGGCAGCTTGGTTGCGGATGGTCGGGTAGAAAGCCAGAGTAAAGGCTACGAGCGCTACGACACCGACCAGCCACCAGAATATGCTCCAGCGGCGCTGCCACAGCGACCAGCGGACTATTGGTCGCATTACGACTGCTCCTCACCGCTGTAAAATCGCATAAATAGCTCCTCTAGGTCGAGCTGACGAGCCTCGAGCTGGACGACACCGTGCTTAGCCAGCACCGCCAGCACAGGCGGTAGTTCGCCGTGCAGATGTACGGTTACGTGGTGGTCGTCATGCGCTGCAATCTTCACTCCAGATAAGCGTTTGAGCTCAGCGAGTGGCGGTTTGCCGGCGAATGTAGCATCAAATGTGTGGGCAGCTTCGCGCATCAATTCTGCGATGTTGCGCTCGGCTATTAGCCGCCCGTCTCGGATAATGCCCACCCGGTCGCAGACTTTCTGCACTTCACTTAGGAAGTGACTGCTCATGAACACAGCGGCGCCACGCTGCCTCGCTTCGTCGAGCAGTCCGTAAAACGTCTCTTGCATCAGTGGGTCCAGGCCGCTGCTTGGCTCGTCCAATATCAGTATGGAAGGTTGGTGCATGAATGCTTGGATGATGGCGAACTTCTGTCGGTTGCCACGCGACAAACTGCCGAGCCGCTTGCCGGCATCGGCTTTCAAGCGCTTCGTGAGTTCTCGCACGTAACGGCTGTCGACACCACCCTGCAGTTCGGCCATGTAGCGAAGATATTGCTCGCCGGTCATTTTGGGGTACATCGCCATATCGCTGGACAGATAACCTACGGAGCGTTTCAGCGCAACACTGTCGGTCACGATATTATGCCCTAGGATAGTGGCCGAACCACTCGTCGGCTGAATAAAATTCATCAGCGTCCGGATAGTTGTACTTTTGCCAGCGCCATTGGGGCCGAGAAACCCGTAGATTTCACCCGGCATGACGGTTATAGACAAGTCTTTGAGCGCCCAAGCCGGACCTTTTCCGTAGCGTTTCCCGAGCTGAGTAGTTTGAATAGCAGCATCGTCCATATACCCCCACTATAGTCCGCCGCCACCAACAGGTCAAAACACGCCGCCCCGTCTACTGACATACCACAACCTACCGCACAGGAGCCAAAGATGACCTGTCGCGGGCACAAATCATTAAAGTCTAACTTTTGATGTCGTCCGGCAGAAAGCCCTTATCCGGCTGGAAATCGGCTTGCCATTTGTAGCCTTTGCCGTAGTCGAGGTCTTTCATGAGCTTGGTGGGGGCGTTGCGCAGGTGGAGCGGAACGGGGGAGTCGGGGTATTCGCGGGCTAGGGCTTTGTACTGACTCATCAGGTCAGCGGCTTCGCGGGATTTCTTTGACCGGGCGAGGCCGACAGCACAGTGATACAAGTTATATTCGCATTCCGGCAGGCCGATACGCTCGACGGCTTGGAAGGTTGCGACGGCCAGGCTGAGGCCGCCGTTGCCGGCGAGGCCGATATCCTCACTGGCAAACACCACCATTCGCCGAGCAATAAACTTTGGGTCCTCGCCAGCCTGCAGCATACGAGCCATGTAATACAGGGCGCCCTCCACCGACGAGCCGCGCAGCGACTTTATAAAGGCGCTAATAATGTTGTAGTGCATTTCGCCAGCTTTGTCGTAGCCCGGGATACGCTTCTGAGCGGCCGTCTTGACTACTTCGGGCGTAATCGGTTTGGAACCGGACAACTCCATGGCTAGTTCTAGGTTGCCAAGTGCCACCCGGGCATCGCCGGCTGACAACTCGGCCAGCAAGTCGACACTGGCGGCAGGCAACTTCTTGGCCAACATTTTTAACTCCTTAGCCGCCCGCTTGACAACGGTGGTAATAGCCGCCTTGTCAAGTGGCTCCAGTACCAGCACGCGGGAACGGCTCAACAGGGGTGTAATAACTTCGAAACTAGGGTTTTCAGTCGTAGCGCCGATAAGGACTATCGTGCCGGCCTCGACATGGGGCAAAAAAGCATCTTGCTGGGCTTTGTTAAAGCGGTGGATTTCATCGACAAACAGGATAGTGCGCATGCCTAGTCGCCGGTTTTGCTCTGCCAGGGCTACGACTTTTAGTACATCCGCTTTACCGGCCGTGACGGCGCTCAGTTCTACAAATTCAGCCTCGGTCTCCCGGGCAATAATTCGCGCTAGAGTAGTTTTGCCAGTGCCCGGTGGCCCCCACAGTATCAGCGAAGTTGGCTGATTATTCACGATAATCTCATGAATAATCTTGCCGGAAGCCACCAAATGCTCCTGCCCAATAACATCAGCCAGTTTCTCTGGCCGCATTCGCTCGGCCAACGGTCTCGTATCCATGCCATTAGTATACGTGAGTCCCAACTCGAGCGGACAAGAGAAGAGGTCGCATTTTCGCTTCGACTTGCACTGTTGACCATAGAGAACTAATATCTAAGAACTATGTTTCGCATATTAGATGTTAGCTCGAGTAGGGTTGGTCAAGAATTTATGCGGCTAGGCTATGGCTTGATGGCCACAGCCGGGCTCGAAGTATATTTTACGATGCCGCCCGAATCGGCCGAGCAGACACCATGGACTGAAATTGCTCAGGTTGGAGGCTTAGCCTTGATGACTGCCGGGGTCTGCTTCATCACCATAGGTGTTGTAGATAGGATGAACGGCCAAGTTAATAATACGCATAGCAAACAATTTCTTGAGTAAAAGCTCGTATAATCACGAATAAAGCGTGACAGTCGAATTGGTGTAAGAAAGTCATTACTGGCGTTTGCGGGCGCGGTCGGTCTCGTCGGCGATTTCACGGCCGACAATTTCTTCTATCAAATCTTCGATAGTCACGATACCGACGATTTTGTCGTCGCGCTCAACGGGTATCAAGTGCGTGCCACTGGCGATAAATTTGCGGAACATGGTGTCGAGGGCTGTCATGCTACCGACAGTCTCGGTAGGGTGGAGCGGTAAATCTTCGACTGTCGGCGGGTTGTCATCGAAGTCGATATCGACCATGTCTTTTACCAGCAGCACACCGTAACAGATAGTTTTGGCTTGGTTGAATATTGGGATACGGCTGCGGCCGGCAGTTTTTATTTCGTCAATTCTGGCGGCGTCTATCAGGGTGTTGGGGGTCAGGAAATAGACCATGTCGAGAGGAGTCGTGATA
>JBBQTW010000027.1:0-11360 GCA_038234505.1 Saccharimonadales bacterium (SeqCode)
TGCGTCGACCGGCTATCAGGTTGTAAACAATGACGATAAGCGCAATAACGAGTAGTATGTGGATCAACCCACCACCGATATGACCGATAAATCCTAACAACCACAAAACGACTAATACTGCTGCGACGATAAATAACATAGCTTCTCCTATACGGTTTTTGCTTAATGACAATCCACAGATTACTACGTTCCGTTTAACTACACTGTAACGATTATTACAGAGGCCACCGGCGGTTATAGAGTACTGTCGACCGCTTGATCCAGCACTGGCTGCCATACCGCATAGCCAGCGGTCGTGGGGTGGAAATTATCAGCTGCGAAAATTTCTGGGTGTGCCAGGAAATAGGCACCTGTTTTGTCGGCAATATGGGCAAATGTCAGGTGTTGCGCTGTAGCCAGTGTGGCAAAGGTTTTGTTGATTTTGGCCGTTTGGCGCTTAGCCAGATACTTCACTGGCTGAGGGAAGCGTGGCACCGAACCCATCTGCGGCGAACCGGTGATAATAATCTTCACCGCCGGGTTGGTAGCCCGAAGTTTGGCAACAATTGCTCGCATACCAGTGCGCACCGTCGACATGCTGGTTAGGTGCGTTACGTCGTTGGCGCCGATGCACAGCAGGATGATATCGGGGCGAAACGCCGCAGCGGCTGTCGTCTGCTTGGTCAGAACGTCTTGCACGCGCGCCCCAGAAATACCGAAGTTTTGATATGTCACAGTGTGGCCTTTGCTGGCAATGTGCGCGGCGGTTGATACAGCTATTCCCTTGTCGTACACACCCCCTTGGCCTATCGACGTGCTGTCGCCCAGGATGGCAAACTTCAGGTGCTTGCCACTGCCGATTGTCGCCTTGCTCCGCGGTATTGTTGGGGCCGGCACCACAGTCCCGCCATCTTTGATCATCAAAAACTCCACCACTACCGCGGCAACTAGGACTATCAACAAAATCAATATCGAATATATCACTCTATGCTTAGCGTACCACTTCATGCCTTCATAGTAGCAGCTAAGGCTGGGAGTCGAACACGAATAGGCACAGCGTGCCGGCTTTAATTTCCTGTCGGCCGACTTCCCTGCCACCGTGTGCCAAGAAGTTTTTCTGGACATGGACGTTTTGCAACCAAGTGGTGCTCACCGGTACCGCCCCCAGGTCACGAATAATCTGTAATCTATGAACCAGCAGTGCCGCGTGAATACCGCGGCGCGTGTATTCTGGGTGGACGAAACCGGCGCCAAATTCTATTAATGGTTTAGTCGTCGGCTGTGCCAGGCCTTGCCGCCAGATAGCCACACTCAGTGGGTTTGGGATTTCGGTTATACCGTGGCCGACTATTTTGTCGTCAGCAACTGCTACAAACCGCTCGAGTGTTTGGCGACCAAATAGATCCTCGCCCAATGTTGCTGGCGGATAGACTACTGGGTCGGGTATGCCGCTATCGGCCTGTGATAGCTGGTAGAGGGCGACGATTTCCGGCTTTTCTTGTGGCTCGGCCAGTCGGATACGATACATCTCATCATAATAGCAAAAGCAAAAAGCTCTCACGAACGTCATCATGAATCCATATGAAGGGCCCAGTGGGATAGCGCTTCCCTCGCCTTTGGCTCGTCGCTTCTCCGTTCGCTTCGCTCACATACGACGAACCCCCTTCTACAATCTCGCAAAACTAACCACGAAAAAAGACCTACACTTTGGCAGGTCTTTTTTCGTGGAGGGCCCAGTGGGATTCGAACCCACGACACGTGGCTTAAAAGGCCACTGCTCTAACCGACTGAGCTATGGGCCCTCGTCGTCCCGTACGCCCATGTCTCGTCCGCCTGAGGCGGAGCTTCGACCGAAGGCTACGGTCCTCCTCTCAAAATTCCATTCAGTCGCCTGCGACTCCTTGGATTGGAATTTTGTAGGGCTGCTCTTTTCCCTGCCGCTGCAGCCAGCTTGCAGGGAGATTAACTCCTTACATTATCGATATTTTGGGCCGAAAGTCAATCTGTTGAGCCATGAACTAACAGTGTTAGTGCGTGTGCGACCGTCGTTAAATGCTATTGGACGACTATTTCGCCGTTGGTGGTCGGCTGGTACTGATCGTGGTAGCCGAAGCTGCCACTAGTTGTAAAGGTGTAGCTGTAGGTGGCGTTGGGGCCGATGGGCGGATCCTTGGAGTCCAGTCCTGGTAAACCGTTGTTCTCTGGATACGGGTTGGAGGCTACTCGGTGTGGGCTCGAGTCCTTGTTAGTCCAGGTGACTTTAGTACCGGCGGGGACTGTCAGTGTCTGCGGCACAAAGCCGTCAGCCGTTATTTCTACTTGAGCAGTTAGCGCCTTCTGGGCTGCCGGTGATGAAGGCTGAGAGTCGGAGGAAGAGTGTCGGATATAGCCGACGACGCCGAGGAACAGCACGACAATCACGGCTATTCCAGCCCACATGACGACTTTGTTTTTCCGGCTGCCGCCACTCATAGGTGAGGGTGACGGTTGTTGCTGTTCGACAGCGGGCTGAGTGGTGTTGTTGGAGTCCATACGTTGACGTGTACCTTTCGTTCTACTTAAGCCCACTTAGCAAGAAGACTGTAATTATTTTCGATGGTTGGCTGACATTTGCCGGCACCGCACCGTCGAATGCTTCAACAGAATAGGTGTAGCGTGACGATGGTGAAGCGATGAGGTTACCGTACGATGTGCCGTTGACCGTGGCTATCTTGGAACCATCACGGAAGACGTAGTAGCCCTTGACGCCAGTGCCGCCAGGATTGTCGGTAGATGCATCCCAGGTGAGATTGATCTGCACGCTGGTGCTGGTACTGCCGGCTGCCAGGCTAGCCGATAGGTTTCGCGGTACGCTCGGAGCCCTGGTGTCAGATGTGGTGGTTGCAGAAATTGTTACTGATTTAGTAGGACTAGCGGCACCAACCTGAGTGGAAGTGTCGACGGCTCGGATGTAGTACTGGTAGGTATTGCCGGCACTGACTGTGCTGTCGGCATATACCAGCGTTGTGCCGGCGACATTGGCGATGACACTGGCTGAGCCGGTGCCAAGGGCCCGGTAAACATTGTAGTGGTCGATGCCGGCCGAACTGGTGGCAGCGCTCCAAGCCAGGTTAACAGTCGTACCGCTGGCCGTAGCTGTCAAAGATGACGGTGCAGTTGGCGGCGTTGTGGCCGGGCTAGGTGTTGTCACACTTGGTCGTGGACTATCCGTGCCAACATTGCCAGCCGCATCGACTGCGTCCACGGCGTAGCTGTATTTGGTTGCCGGTTTTACGGTCGTGTCCTTGAAGGCAGTTATTGGGGCTAGGGCTTCAGCTAACAGGTGGCGTTTGGCGTCATTTGGATCGTGACGGAATAGCTTGTATTTGACGACTCCGCTACCACCGGCGTTATCGGTAGCTGTCGCCCAGACTAGATCTACCTCTGTAGCGGATTTGGCTGTCGCGGTCATGGTCGCCGGTGGGTTGGGGGCGGTATTGTCGACAGTTGTCGAGACGATAGGTGTACTCGATACGCTTGGTGACCAAGCTGAGATGTTACCCGCGGTGTCGCTGGCGCGAACTTGGAAGTCGTAGGCGAGTCCATCTACCAAACCAGTGACGGAGTAATTTGCTTGCGGGGCGGCGACAGAGGTTGGTCCACTCCAGGTGCTAGCTCCGCTCAGGCGCCAATGGACATCGTATCCCTTGAGGTCGTTTTCGGCTTCCACGTTCGGGGTCCAGGCTAGCGCTACCTTAGAATCACCAGCCGTAGCTTTCAGCCCGACGGGAGTCGATGGCGGATTATTGCTTGGAGGCGGCGCAGTCGTGTTAGCTACACTAACTGCTACGGCGGCACTCACTGTCGGCCCGTTGCCTGCAGCGTCGTACGCTTTGGCTGTGAGGGTGTAGCTGCCATTGAGCATACTGCTGGTGTCCCAGCGAACTGTCCAAGTGCCATTCATGGGCGTACCAGTTGCGGGCGTGGTGGCAGTTGCTATCGGTGCTGTCTGCCCGCTAACATAGAACTCCACTTTCGAAACTCCTACATTGTCGCTGCCGGCAGCAGTGATACTGACGGTACTTACCACCGATGCAGCTGCGACGGGACTAGTAATAGCGGCCACAGGTGCCTGCGTGTCTGGCGGCGGATTTGGTGCCGTTGGGGTAGCACTTGCGGTTGTAGACCAAGCGGAGTTGTTGCCACTGGTGTCAACGGCTCGGACCTGGAAGTTGTATGCCTGGCCATTCGTCAGGTTAGTCGCAGTGTAGCTTGTCGTACTAGCACCGATGAGCCCTGAAGTGGTCCAGGTAGTCACAGTAGAAGGTTTGTACTGTACGTAATAGCCCCCCAGGTCAGAAGCGCTAGAAGCTGACCATTTGAGGACAGCTGTCGAATCGCCAGCTGTAGCAGTCAGGTTGCCCGGTACTGGTGGTGGGGTCGTGTCTGCGGTGCTCGTAATAGGTCGGTGGTAGTTTGGGGCAATTGCTTCGAAATCGTCCCACTTAACAGCGCTCAATGAGTTGGAGGCTAGTCCTAAGCTGGCCCAGGTGGTGTTTGGGTGGGTAGCACTGATGTTCTCGAGCTTGAGCGCCATATTATCGCCCCCTGTGTCTCCCACAACAACACCATATTTCTGCATGGCGGTGGCGATTGCTAGCGCCGCTGGCGTGAGGCCGAGCGATGAAACATTGACAGATGGTTTTATACGTAAGATCTGGCCTTCACAAATGTGTCCGCCCTTGCCCGATTCGTTACCAGAGCCCGGGTAGTAGTAGCACTCGCCAGTCTCGTCGAGCGCGACTTTTAGTACGTGATTGATCGATCCGGCCTGGATTTCCTCATAACGGACAGAGGCAATAGCCGACGGATAACCACGGTGACCTTGGTTACGCTTATCGTTTGACTCCGGAAGACTGCCATTTAGGCCGTTGGACGCCGTGTAATACACGTCGGCACCGTCGGCTGACCATGTGTCGTTTGTCGAGTCATAAACTGCCCGGTGCAGGCCAACGACATAGCCTTTATCATTGTCCCAGATTGTCATCTGGCCGTCACTGCCGGTGGCCGGAACAGCACCCCTGGGTATGCGCAAGCTGGACAGCTCAGTTGGCAAGCTACCCCCACTAGACTTGATAGCATAGGCCTTGTCAGTGGTTGTCGGGTAATAGATTGGCGTCGAAAAGCCCGAGCCCATCACGATATTTGGAGAGGTGTCCCCAGCTGGGAAGGATTTGAGTTCGCTGATAATAGCTGCGTTGTCAGGACTGAGTGGGGCGCCAGCCGGGAGTGGATTGTTCCACTCACTACTGTCGGTGAAAGCACGTGGTGCACTACCAGCTCCTGCCAGCAAAAGCATAATAATACCTGCCAGGCCGACTGCGATAGCAATTATTGGTAAGAGTTTTTTATTGAACCCCGGTTTTTCCTGCATGACTGTCACTGTGGCACCCTCCATTGTTTTTGCTCCTTATACCGAAATGGTGACTGCAAAAAACATCACCCCAAAAAACGCCCACAACAATTCGATCTGTTGTTTGGCCGGAACGGAGTGTATTTTTTGTTGCACCTATCTCGCCTACTTAGCTTTAAGCATAAGCGTACTCTTTTTACGCAAGATGTAAAGAGTGAAGTTTGAAAAGTGACCTAGTGGTGCTTGCCCTTGTGCTCTTTGCCACTGTGTTTTGGCCGACTCATCCACAAGAAAATTAGACAAATTAGCGTGCTGCCAGCGATGATAGCAGACTGAAGTTGCTCAGTATTTACCCACGCCGGGAGCTCACGAATGTTATTCGACAGGCCTGGCGGCAGGAGTGGCACGGCCAGTAATGCCAACAAGAGACCGACAGCTGCCGACGGCACGATATTCAGAATGCGCTTGCTGGCTTTGGATGTGCCCATCATGAACAGCACCGTCAAGATAGCTGGCGCGACGAGCAGACCGAGCTTGACCGTACTCGTCGTGGCGTACGAACTAGTACTGGCGCCGGCAATGATACTAGCCGCATCGCGACCAGAAAATTGCACCAAGACGTCGCCCAGGCACAAACTCAGGAAAACAAATGCGGCATTTACCCGCAGCAGATACAGCAGCAATATTGGTCCGGCAACCAGTCCGATAAGTACAGCGATGGGCATAGCTGTATCATATCATGCCATAAGCGGAATAATCACCTCTGTATATTGTGTAAATAAGTACTGAAAATCTTGGATTTATTCCAAGTTTTTCAGGGACAATATACAGGGAGAGCAGCGAAGCGATAAGAAACCCGCCCGGGGTTTCTCATAGTGGCTATGCCCCGACTTTATCTTTGCGCCGGCCAGCCTTGGCGGCCTGCTCCACGTAATCAATAATTTTGCTGGCGACGTTACGCTCTGTCACTTTTTCGATGCCGAATCCCGGGCTGCTGTTTACTTCTAGTACCAGTGGCCCGCGCGCGCTGCGCATCATATCGACACCGCAGATTGGCAGGCCCATAGCCTTGGCGGCTCGCTGCGCGGTTTTCCGTTCTTCTTCGGTCAGTCGAACGGTCGTGCCTGTTCCCCCCTGGTGGAGGTTCGAACGAAAGTCATCATCAAGACTCTGGCGTTTCATACTAGCAACAACTTTGCCATTGACCACGAACGCCCGGATATCGGTGCCAGCACTCTCGGCGACGAACTCCTGGACAATAAAGCTCACACCTTCCACATAGAAAGCCTGCATTACAGCCTTGGCAGCTTTTTTGGTCTCGGCCAACACTACGCCGTTACCATGAGTGCCACGGGCAACTTTGATAATCGCCGGGGCGCCACCCACTTGCTCCAGAACATCGTCGAGATCGGCAGTTTCGCGGCCGAACACCGTCTTTGGGATACCAACACCGGCCTTCGCCAGTAGCTGGGTGCTACGCAACTTGTCGCGCGAACGCACAATCGCGATAGATGTCGTGGTCGTAAATACGTTCTGCATTTCGAACTGGCGCACAATCGAGGCACCGTAGCTGGTGAGGTTGGCTGCAATCCGCGGAATTATCACGTCTATATCCAGCAGCTCTTCGCCCTCGTAGCGGACAACCGGCTTGTTGCTCTCTAGCGTCACGTAACATTTGGCGTAGTTTATTACCCGCACCTCGTGGCCGCGGGCCAAGGCTTCCTCTTTGAGGCGCTTAGTCGAATAGTTACCAGGGCCTTTGGATAAGATGGCAATCTTTAGGCCGTTTTTAAATTTCGGTGCTACTACAGCCGCCAGATCCTGTTTGAGTTGATCGGCTTTTTGCTTTTCTAACTCGTGCAGCGGGTCGCCATCGGCCACGTCCACTAGGAACTTGCCGTGCAATAGTTTGCGACCAAGCAATATCGGGTAGGTTTTTAGCGAGCGATCTGACAGCGTAAATGTCGCCCGCACCGTACGATCTTTGAGGGTTATTCGCAGCTTTACTTTGTAGCGGAGTTCTTTCTGGCCAAACGAGTTAGCAACCCGGGTCAAAGAATAGTCAGGCTTCGTGAAATGCTGCACAACGCCGGTGTAATATGGGCTAGCTGGGCCAAACAGCACAAAATACAACCCGTCCTCGCGCTCCTCCACATCACTGGCCCACACCGAACTGGTGTCGGCACCGGTATCGACCTTGGCTGGCACTGCTTGCACATCAAAATCGCGTAAGTCAATTTTCTCGGCACGACCGATGACAATTAGTTGTTTTGTCGGCATATGATAATTAGTCCTATCAGGCGTATTATATGCTAAATAGCTCTACAATTATAACATAATTATACTATCTAAACAATAACTTGTTGGACTGGCAAATCTAGTGTTTGGCTGCTGCAATTCGCAGCATGGCTGCAACAATCAGACTGCCAATATCTACCCCAGTCGGCCCCTCGGCCCGAGAGAAGTTGCAAGGCACATTGACTTCGGCCAGGTATGGCACATTCTTCGTGGTGTCAACGAGCACATCTACGCCGCCAACCAGACTTGCATATAGTTCGACGGAGCGAAGTGCAATATCAAGCACTAACGGATCAAGCAAAGTCATGTCGACAGCAGTCACGTTCGGGACGTCGACGGCGTTCGTTCGAAAATCGTCCGCCGGTTTGTGGTATTCAATCGCAGCCACGGCTTGCTTATCCACAACAATAATCCGAAAGTGCCTATACTCTGGTAGATACTCACGAAGGATTGCCTGCTCAGCTCGTTCATTAGCCAGAAGGATTGCTGGTTTCAACTCGCCAAGCGAAGCTAGCCGCTGGACTCCCTGGCCGTGAGCCAGACCAAGTGTCTTGAACAATACCGGGAAGCTGCCCAGCTGATCGGCCTTGGTGGTCAGCTCGTCATCGCTTAAATGCGACCACGTCTTGTCGACAAAACGCGTTGGGACGATTGGCAAGCCGGCTGCAATTTGCTCAAGGGTCTCGGCGAACTGTTTTGATGGCCAATGTTGTGGCTTTGGCACATAAGTACTTGTAAACTTGTCAGCGTGAAGTGTTAGTAAAGCCGATTCTATTGTCGATGCGCCTCCACCAACTCTGACCCGATACAGGAGATTGTGGCCAGTAAATTCCATATTTACTATGTCGTCGAGCGCTGTGTCCTCGACGACCAGTCGGTGATACTCCAGGCCGGCCGCCTTAGCTGCAGCTGCCAATGACCGCTCAGAGGGCCCGTCAACCTGGCTGCTCGATACGATTGTATACAGTGCAGTAACTTGCATGTTAAGCCCAACTTTCAGCTGCAAAATAGTGACGGTATATGTCCTGCTTTTCGGTCAGGTAGACTCCACTGGCGATTGCGGGAGTACTGTTTACCTCCAGTATCGTATGGGATCCATCTAATACCAGTAGTACATCCACTCCAGCAATTTCTCGGCCCATGAGGCTAGCGGCTTTCATGGCATCTGCCAATATGTCAGCGGGTACATCGGCGACGGCAACCAGTTCAGCTTCCCCGCCCTGACTTGTATTGTTCAGGTAGGTGCCTTTAACGGCTGTCTTTTGGAATACCAGCGGGTCGAGTACCGTTCCGAAAGTTAAAACCCGCAATTCGCCGCTATTCGGTATGAACGGCTGGGCCACAAAACCCTGCTTTGGTTGTGCCAGCGCTGTTTTCAGCTCGTCGACGTCTTTCACCAGATAGTTATCAACACCGCGAATGCCTTCATTATGCTTGATAACAATCGGGTACTGCCACGTCATGCCGTCGAGTTGCTGTAACAAAGCTTGATTGCCAAATGCAGTCGTAAGATCTGGTGTTGGAACATTGTTCAAGGCCAATAGTACCCCCTGGCTTAGTTTGCCAAAGTACGGCAGGCAAGCGTCGGCCCGGTTGATAACGTGGATATCGTGGGCATCACAGTAGATCCGCAGCGCATTGGCATAATCGGCGTATTTGTCATGATTTCGCAGGTGAATCGTGCTGAAGTGCTCTGCAATTTCTTCGCCACGGTATGTAACACTCAGCTCGCCGCTCTGAATTCTGAACACAATGTCCTGAATCATGGCATAGTCGAACAACTCGGAGTCAATATTGAGCCCGTCGGAAAACCGCCGCAGCGTTTCGGAGCGATCGACGAGGTTGCTGGCAATAGTAATAATAAGAACGCGTTTCATGAGTATATTATAGCACTTTCTATCTTTTTTGGCAACTATTTACCAGTGTGGGCGACGCGGAGGTAGGCTAGGACAATCACGGCGATGACGACACCGAGGATTGTGAGAAGCAGTGGTATAAAGCCCTGTTCATCGTGCTTGAGCTTTTTCATCTTAGGCACATTATTGCTCAAATGCTGTAATTTGTACAGATTACTAGAATAGACCGTGTTTTTTGGGGCCGTCCGTGAACTGTTGGAGCAGCTCTTTTTGCTTTTTTGTCAGCTTGGTCGGGGTGTCCACCACCAGGGTGACGATATGTGCACCGCGGCTAGTATTTTTGATATGCGGCACGCCGTGGCTAGACAGTTTGAAGTCGCTGCCAGACTGTGTACCGGCTGGTACCTTCATGCGGACTGGCCCATCGACAGTCGCCACATCTATTTCGGTGCCGAGCGCTGCCGCCACCATGTCGATGTGCTCTTCGGACAGTATCAGGTCGCCCTCGCGAGTAAAGTGCTTGTGCGGTCTGACCCGGATATTCACATAGAGGTCGCCTTTTGGCCCGTTGGCGATAGCTTCGCCGTGCTCGCGCAGGCGGATAGTGGCACCGTCGTCGATACCGGCCGGGATTTTAAGATCTATCTTCTGGATTTTGGCCTGGGTGCCCTTGCCGGCGCAGACGCTACAAATTTTCTCTGGTACCTTGCCACTACCGTGACACTTGGGGCAAATCGCCGCCTGCTGGATATTGCCAAAGACCGTGCGGGCGACGGTGACGACTTGGCCCTGGCCTTTACAGGTGTCGCAGGTTTTCATCTCGTGACCAGGCTCTACCGTGCTGCCCTTGCAGTGCTCGCAGGTGTCCTGGATATTCAGGCTTAGCTCGGCTTCGGTACCAAATATGGCTTGCTCAAACGTCACTTCCACCCGGGCTTCTACGTCGCGGCCACGGGCCTGGCGCTGCTGTGGGCCACCTCCGCCGCCGCCAAAGAAGCTGCTGAATATATCGCCGAGGCCCAGGTCGCCGAAGTCAAAGTTGACGTTTTGGCCCTGGCCACCGCCAAATCCGTTAAAACCTTCAAAACCGCCGCTGCCACCGACACCGGCATGGCCGAACTGGTCGTAGCGCTGCTTTTTACCCGGGTCTTTGAGCACCTCGTAGGCTTCGTTGATCTCTTTGAACTTGGCTTCGTCGCCACCCTGTTTGTCGGGGTGCAGTTCTATCGCCTTCCGGCGGAAAGCTTTTTTTATCTCGTCGGCACTGGCACTTTTGCCAATACCGAGCGTCTCGTAATAATCACGTTTGTCTGCCATGAGCTATACTACTCGCTTCTTCATAATGTAATTCTGGACGCCGTCCGGGCTCGTGGCTTCCTTCGGCGTAAGTGCATAGCCCCGACCCAGAAAAAAACCTATCGCCTCTTTACGTGCCCCCAGGGTAAATTCTCTTGCTCCCCGCGATATAGCTAGCCCTTCGGCAAATGCCAGCACGCGGGCGCCAAGGCCCAAATTCCTATATTCCACCGCTGTAGCCATTTTGCGCACCGTATAAAATTCGTCGGTGTACATGTCAAGCCGAACAGCCGAAACAATGCCAATAGGGCCGAAAGCTGCAGCCTGTATATTTTCAGTATTGAAGTCTTCGTGCCCAAGCGATAGATCACTCTGCACAACTCTAGCTGGATCCAGAACGATATGGCGCAAACGTCGTACCTGGGAAAGTTCTGCCGGGTTAGGTGTACGTACTTCGTAAGTCGTGTCTATCATCGGTACTATTGTACCCTGTTGGCACTCTGGTATCAAGAGTGCTAGATATGGCTCAGGCGGTTCTG
>JBBQTW010000028.1:0-11253 GCA_038234505.1 Saccharimonadales bacterium (SeqCode)
AGCTGGCGATTGATAGCCTCCGGCGTGACTTTGGGGCGCTTGAGCGGGCGCTTTACATCTGCGCTGCCCTGCTGCATTTTGGCATCCAGCGCGTCGCGGCTGACACCAATCGTGTCGGCGATAGCTAGCATGTAGTGGTCCTGCTCAACTGGGTCGGTGAGGGCTTTTACCACTGGCAGCAGCACGTCGCTGTACTGGCGTTTGCCCTGGGCGCTGTCCAGATCTAGCTCGTTTTTGTATCTGTCCATCAGCCAGTCGAGGGCGTACTGCGGGGTCTGGATAACTTTCCGCCACACTGCCGGATCTTGTTTGATAAGTTCGTCGGGGTCTTTGCCGCTGGGGATAGTGATGATACTGAGGCTGACTTTTACGCGGCTCGCTATCGGGATCGCTCGCTCGGTGGCATTCAGGCCGGCTTTGTCAGCGTCGAACGCCAGGCGGATATCGCCAGTGAAGCGGCTGAGGGCGCGCAGGTGCGGCTCGGTCAGCGCCGTGCCGGCGGTGGCAACAATTTCGCGCTCGCCGGCCTGGTGGCTGGCGATAACGTCGAGGTTGCCCTCGGCTATCACGACGTATTTTTTCTTGCGGATGGATTCCTTGGCCAAGTGGAGGCCGTAGACATGGCGCGATTTGTCGTATAGGACCGTCTGCGGGGTGTTGATGTATTTGGGCGCATCGGGGTTGTCCTCCAGCAAGCGCGCCGTGAAGCCAATCACCCGCCCTTGCGGGTCCTGCAGCGGAATCATTAGCCGACCACGGAACATGTCAGCTACGCCGCTGTAGCGTTGGGCTGTCACTCCGGCTTGTTTCATTTCGTCGGGAGTAAACTGTTTGCTGGCTAGGAATTTCGCCAGGGCGTCACCAGTATTTGGTGAGTAGCCGAGGCGCCATTCCAGCGCCGTCTCTTTGCTAAACTGGCGCTTTTTGAACACGTATTCGAGCGTGGTTTTGTTGCGGCTGAACTGCACCTGGTAAAAATGGGTTGCTGCCTCGAGCAGTTCGTACAGCCGCTCTTTGTTGGGGCCGCGGCTGCCACCGCCGGCCGGCTTGAACTGTTCTAGATCGACGCCGGCTTTGCGCGCCAGCAACTGCAGCGCACCGCGAAAATCGACGCCTTCCATCTCCATAACGAAGTTAAACACGCTGCCGCCCTTGCCCGAACTAAAGTCATGCCAGATTTGCTTCTCTGGGCTGACGACAAAACTCGGCGTTTTCTCGTTGCCAAACGGGCTCAGGCCCTTCCAGTTACGACCGGCACGCTTGAGCTGGACGTATTCACCAATAACATCCTCTATATTTAGGCGCGCTTTTACCTCATCTACCGGGTCCATGTGCTAAATCTTTCCTGCTTTCATCTTTGCGGTCCCCTCGGTATTGACAGAACCGGCCTGCGAGGCTGTTCTGGCTTCCATCTGTCAATATTGTACCCTAGCCGCCCCAGTTCGGTTATTGCTTATGTTAGTGCCTGGAGGCAGCACATTTGGTACAATTCAACCATACAATGAATCCGCAACAACAAAATGGGCAATATCCTAGCACGCCACCGGTCCATCCACCGGCGCCACAACCTGGCACGCCTGGTCATGACCCCTACGACTTTATCCTGAACCCGCAGCGGCCTGCCAAACCACCGGTTAGGCTCCTGCCCACTGGCAACTCAACACTGCAACGTGTCGCCATAGCCGGCGGCGGCTTGGTGGTCCTGATAATACTGTTTGCTATCGTCGCCAGCATCCTGGGTAACAGCGGTAAATCTGGGACGACCGGTATAACGACCGTCGCGCAAGAGCAAACCGAGCTAGCCCGCATCGCCACCGACGGAGTTCTGAACGCAACCTCCCCAACAGCCCAAAATCTAGCCAGCACCGTACAAGTGACGATGACCAGCGCCCAAGCCCAGACAGTCGCCTACCTCACGTCGACCGGGCATAAGCTGTCCACAAAAACGCTGGCGCTCAAACAGTCTGCCACCACCGATACCACACTGCAGAATGCCAAAGCTGCCAGCACCTACGATGCGGCGTTTACCACGATTATTCAGTCCGAACTCACTAGCTACGAGACCAGTCTGCGCACCGCCTTTGTTGCCAAACCTGGTCCGAAAGGCCAGGCGCTGCTACAGAGCCAGTTCAACGCCGCCAAACTCCTCGACACACTGAGTCACCAGCAATAATTTCCTCGCGAGGGGGCGCGCCCCGTCCTGGTACGCCGAACTATTCGTGTATACCGACGGCTAGATTATAGCTGTGGTGGATAAGGCCCTGGAGCTCCTCCCAGGGTAGCTGACCGGTGAGTACTATGGTGTTCCAGTGTTTTTTGTTCAGGTGGTAGCCAGGCATGACGCTCTCGTATTTGTCGCGCAGTAGCACTGCCAGCTGTGGGTCGCACTTGAGGCTAATCTGCAACGGGTCTTTGCCCTCGGTGATAAGTGCGAACATCTTCTCCTGCCCGGAGGGGTTCGTTGGTTCGCGCGTTTTGTAAACGGCAACGTCTTTACCAAACGGATAGTCGAGCCGGGAATTCGGCATACTCAATATATATTCCTCGACGGTTTTGTGATCCATCTGGACATTCTAATACGTTTGCGCCATATCCGGGAGGTGTATGATTACTTACTTCGCATCTCGCATAAGCTTTCTATACTCAGTTGAGTAAGTAAAACGGAGGTCTCGCAATGATTCGAAAATTTATCAGCAAAGTAACGGCACTCGGCTTTTTGGCCGCATTAGCATTGCCATTCGCCGCATCGGCAACGCCATCAACTGTAGTAGTAACCCCGGCGAACCTGCAGGGGTGGGAAATTTACACGACCGGCACCGGACAGATGTCTTTTACATACGACAATACTTCCCCGCTCCCTCCAGGAGCTTTGCAAATCGACACACCTGCGAATGGTGATGAATCGCAAATTTACCGAAACGTGACGCCCACAGCAATTTCTGATGTGACAAAGATGAGTTACAGCGCAAAACGGTTGGCTGGCGCAGCCTATGCCGCACCAGCATATGTAGTGGGTATAGACAAGGACGGAAACACTGCTACTACAACCGACGAAATTTACGCCTGGTATGAGCCAGTTTATGACTCGAGCGCGCCAACAAGCTACGATACATGGCAGGCATACACCTTAAATACTTCTACAACCCCCTTCTGGTCATTTGACACAATTTCAGCAGGAAAAGGTGGGGCCAATGGCGCCAATCTATTCACACTCAATGATGTCAAGGCCGCCTATCCAAACGCCAAGGTCATCGACATAACCTTGAATGAAGGATCGGGAACACCCGGCTGGTCGACGCGTGCGGACAATGTGGCGTTCAATGATACGACTTGGGACTTCCAGATGAACAACGTACCGACCAATAAAGACCAGTGCAAGAACAATGGCTTCAAGAACTACACCGACGCCAATGGCAACGGCTTCAGCAATCAGGGTCAGTGTGTTAGTTTCGTGAACAATCAAAACTCACACATCGTCAACCGGACCACCAATAAGGTCCACATCAGGAACCATAACTCCCAAAACTCCAGCACAGGCAATGCGTCTGCCAACGGGAACACAAATGGTGGTAATGCAACCAGCGGTAGTGCTAGTAACAGCAATTCTAGTTCGAACACTATCAACATAACCAACAAGCCGCAGTTCTAGTAACAGGCTAGTTCTCGGTATAGGAAAGTTAAACGCCCTGGGTTGCTGGGGCGTTTTTCTGAAGCCACTCCAGATAGAATTGCAGCTCGGCGATGCTGGCTTGGATATCATCGAAAGCTCGGTGCGTTTCCTTTTTCTCGAAATTCACATCGTATTTCATCTGCATGACGATTTTGAAAGTGCTGACGTCGAGCATGCGGTAGTGCAGGAGTGCGTCGACTTCTGGCCACCATTTTTTGATAAAGTTACGGTCGTTGTGAATGCTGTTACCCGCCAGCACGGCTGGTTCGTCACCAAACTGGGCTTGGATAAAGCCGATTAGTTCGTGGATAACATCCTGCTCCGGCTTGCCTTCTTCACGGATGCGCTGCGTCAGCCCACTACCGTCGTGCTGGGCCTGCGCCCAGGGGTTCATGCTTACCAATTTGTCTTCCGGCTGTTTGATAAGTGCTTCGTAGCTCGCCAATGTCTTAAAGTTGGCATCGGTAACCTCGGCGGCTACCTCGATAATCACGTGCTCGTCGACGTCGAGCCCAGTCATCTCCAGGTCAACCCAAAGCAGCTTGGTCGGAACTTTCGTCTTATCAATCTCGGTCATTGGCACGTATTATAACGTATCGGCTTTTCTGAGGCGGGTGATAATGGGTGCCCGCCGCAACCAAGCAGTGTCACCTAGTTGATCCAGAAGGCAGTTGGCAACAGATTGCCGGGTAACCGCACGAAGATGGTTGAGGGATGTGCCCGTGAGTGTGTAGCCAGCTCCAGACTGGCGGTTCATCACGGGTGAACGAATAGTTGTCCAATCAAGATTGCTAGCCGCCAGCAGACGCATGTGTTCCTCGCCATCGGCAAATACCTTACCGGCCGGGAACGGTGCCAGCAGGTGCATGAAAATGGCGTGTGTGAGCCCAGCTCGTTTGTCCGGCGCAAGGGCTCCACTGCCCGTCAGCGTCACGATTCGTGATATTTTTTGGGCCTGCATGGCTGGGATGACGGCCTGCATGGCCGTACTGAGTACATTTCGTTTTGGCGTGCCCCAACTGCCGAGGCAACTCACGGCGGCGTCGACACCAGCGAGGGCCTTGGCTATGTCATCACCCCCGTAAACATCGCCTTTTATGACAGTTAGCTTTGGCCGTTCGCCGAATGGATTACTGCTGTGCACGAATGCCCGCACCGTCATGCCACGGCGCAAAGCCTCGGCCACCACTAGCCGACCTACCTTCCCCGATGCTCCGAACACAGTTATTGTCATAGCCCTAAGTATAGAGAAAACTCCGCTGGTAGGAAGCGGAGTTTTCAGCCACACGAGTCTCTCGAACTCTTACTGGCAACGGAAAATGGGCTATTTAGGCGGTGGGTGTCTGACGGGCGGCGCCGAGGGCGTCGCTGTACCACTTCAGGTCGGCAAGTAGGCCGTCGAGCTGGCCTTGGGGGCCGTAAGGGTTGGCGGCAGCAGTGGCGTCCAGGTTACCTTCGTCGTCAATCAGTTCGCTAATACCGTGCACAGCGCTGAACTTCGGTATAACGACGGCCTGGCCCTCGGACAAGACTTCCTTCAGTACCATAGCCGCGCGAGCGCCACCGACAGTGCCGTGCGATGCTACAGCGGCTGGCTTGTGCTGAAGCTCCCAAGTCATGTAGTCAAAAGCGTTCTTCAGTTCGCCGGGAATACTGTGGTTATACTCTGGGGTCACGAACACATATGCGTCGAAGCTACCTATTTTGTCGAGCCACTTCTGCACCGCTGGTTCTGGTGTGCGATCTGGGTTGTACCGTGGCGAAATTGCTTCGTTAAAAAACGGCATCGGGTAATCCTGCAGGTCAACATGTTCGACATCTACGCCGCCGACTTTGGCGGCTGTTTTGACAATCCACTGTGACTGCTTAGGTGTCTGGCGACCTGGGCGAGTGGCACCGGTAATTACGGCTAATTTCATTTGGCAACTCCTTATGCTATACTTTTTATAGTTGATTACTGTCTCAATTGTATAGCCATTACTATACTTTGTAAAGTATCAAATGTAATCTGTTATAATATCGCCATGGACACCTCAGTCGCCGCCACTCCCAGCGCCCTCGAGCCGAAAATCGGCTGTATTGCGAGTGCCATGGAAATCATCGGCAGCAAATGGACTGCACTTATCCTGCGTGACCTCGCCAGTGGCTCTTCTCGCTTCTGCAATCTTGAAAAATCAGTCGGTAACATCAACCCCCGCACGCTGAGTCAGCGCCTAGACGACCTCGAAACCCACGGTATTATCACCAAGCGAGTTTTCGCCGAAGTACCTCCGCGCACCGAATATACCCTGACGGCCAAGGGCCAAGACCTCGTTCCCGTCCTAGAAGCTATGGCCACCTGGGGCAATAAGCACTACGACGCTAGCTGCTAGTTTTTTCTGTGTCTTTTAAAAATTCGAGTGCTGCCGAATTTATGCAAAATCTCTGACCGCCCGGCTGGTCGTAGGCGTCATCGAATACATGGCCCAGGTGGCTGCCGCAATTTTTGCAGTTTACTTCGGTGCGACTCATACCAAGACTTTCATCTGTAACAAGCGTGACAGCTTCGGTGTTGGCTGGGTCGTAAAAGCTCGGCCAGCCGGAGCCACTTTCGAACTTGGTGCCGCTTTTGAACACGACATTGCCGCAAGCCGCGCAGGTGTAGTCCCCGTCGTCGTGGTTGTTGAGCAATGCACCGGTCCCGGGGGCCTCGGTGCCCTTTTCGCGCAGCACACGGTACTGCTCTGGGGTGAGTTTGGCCTTCCACTCGTCTTCGGTTAGATCCATGCTCATTTTTTGGCCTCGGCTTTCTTGTGGGCTAATTTATCAAATCGGAAGAGTTTGACGATAGCATAGATAAACACCATGGCGATGGCGAAGTCGAGGAGTACGTAGAGGAATTTGCCCCAGGCAATTGTGGCCTCATGCGTACCGTTGCCGATAGCGAATGATTTGTGCTGGATGTCCTGGCCAATAATGAAGTTCAACAGCGGTGTTACGAAGCTGTCAATCAGCTGCTTAACGACTGTCTGGGCCTGCTGGCCGATGATAAAGCCGACGGCTAAGCCGACTACAGCGTAGTCGCGCAGGAAGTGTACAAACCCAGCGGTCTGTTCACGTACGATGTCGTCGCTGTCGAGCAGAACGGCGACACCATGGAGATGCGTGCCGTGTTTATCGACGATAACAATTTCGTCTGGTTCGTCGTGCTTTGGTTCGGCCATGTACTTAGTTTACATCCTTTCGGGGGCAGTAATGCCAAGGAGTGTTAGTCCACCCTGGAGCGTGTCGGCGTATTGCTGCACTAGGGCGAGCCGAGTGGCTTGGCGGTCATCGCCTATAACGCGATTGTGTTCGTAGAAACTGTTGAAGGTCTGGGCAAGTTCATACAGATAGGTGCAGATGTGGTGCGGCATGAGCTCAGCGACGGCTTTATCAACAACTTCGGCGTACTCGGTGATTTTGCGGAGTAGTGAGCGCTCACCAGCCTGTAGATCAGTCAGTTCCCGGGCCTGGCCTTCAGCCTTGGCCAAGATACTGCGCGCCCGGGCATGCGCGTACTGTAGATACGGCCCGCTGTTGCCCTCAAGTGCAATGGATTCCTGCGGGTCGTAAGCGATATCGCCGCCGATGCGGTTTTTGGCAAAGGCGTACTTCACCGCTGCGAGGATAGTTTCTTCGTTGGGGTTTGTACCGGTGGCCTGGCCGGCCTCGCGGGCGGCCTCCAAGATTTCCAGCGCAGTAACTACATTGCCCTTGCGGCTACTCATCTTTACTCCGCCCTGCAGCTTCACGACGCCGTGGGTTAAGTGGCGCGTGCGTTCGGCTGGTTCCGGTGCAAACTGCTTAATAGCTGCGATGACAACCTGCATATACTGCACCTGCTCGTTAGCGGTGATAATGATAGATTCGTCGAAGTGGTAATCGTTCCATTTGGTCAGGCTGAGCCCGACATCTTTGGCCTCGTAGGTCGGGAGGCCTTCACTGTTAATAAACACTCGCTTGTGCAGTCCGACTTTCTCGCCATCGAAAATAACAGCGCCGTCGCTGCGCTCAAACACGCCCTTTTCGAGCTGCTCTTGCACAGTCTGCAAACCAAGCTGCGTAACTTCGCTCTCTGGTATGAAGCGGTCGAACGCTTCGACCTCCAGCTGGCGATACAGCTCGGCGAAGTAGTCATAGCTCCACTGACGCACGGTCCAATATATCTGCGCGAATGGCGAGTCGTGGTCGCCATCAGCGTGAAGCTTGTAGACGCGCTTGTTCACATCGACAATTTCATTTTTGGCGGCTTCGTCTTCATCGTAAGCGTTGTTACCTTGGACATAGCGGTCACCGAGCCAGGTTGGACGATCAGCTTCGGCGACTTCGGCTAGTTTGCTGGGCTCTTCCCTGCCAAGTTCGTGGATAATGGCCCACATGCTTTTGCCGACGTGCAGGCCAACATCACCGCCGTAATTGAGTCGTACGACTTCGGCGCCGGAGGCGGCTACTAGGCGGGCAATGCTGTCACCAACTAGTGTCGTATACAGATGCCCAGCGTGCAGAGGTTTTAGCGGGTTTGGGTCGGAGTATTCTACTAATATTTTCTGGCCGGCGTGAGTTTTTGCTGGCTGCATTTCAAGTCCTGCGACAAGTGCGGCGTCGGTAAGTTTTAGATTCAGAAAACCTGGGCCAGCCACAGAGACATCACTCACCTGCTCGGCTACATTTGTTCGCAGCATATCTGCCAGAGCGTCAGCTATTTCGCGAGGATTTTTACCAAGTTGCTTGCTCAGCTGCAACGCCACGTTGGTAGCAAAATCACCAAATTGTTCATCCGGCCGCGTCAGCTCAATCTGCAGCTCCGTGCCGAACAATTCCTTGACGGCACCAGCAATCGCCTGCTCTAATTCTGACTTCATGCCACCAGTGTAACAGATTGACTCAGCGGTTTTCGGACTTCGCCAAAGATTTGCTCAGCTCCACTGCATACCAGCCGATGCCGTACATACTGCTCATAAACACCAGGAATATTGCCACTGTTAGCAGCATTTGGGGGTAGGCCGCGGGGTGCATGAGCCTGTCGGACACATCAAAAACTAACCCTCCTGGGTTTGTGAGCACATCCCAACTGTTCCAGCGCAAATCGCGACCCAAATAAATTGCAAAACTGCATAGCAGGAATATGCAGGCTAGCCAAACACTACTGCCGAGCAGCTTGAAGCGCTTGCGGACTTCGGCGTGCACGGGGTAGAGACTACAGATACCCAAAACAACTGCGATAGCAATAAACGCACTGAACATCACCGCATCGTAGAGTAAATCGACCCGTTTCACTTCTCCCAGATGGATAAAATCACTCACCATGTAAAATGTGTTGGGCAAAAAGATCAGCCACAGCGCCGTCACGCCCAGCGCCTCCCAGCTGGACCACAGACTTCGTTTTAAAATCTGCACCAACCAAATTGCAAAGCCAAATGGCAACCAAGCCAAAAACAAGTTCCACATCAGATACGCAAAATCCCAACTATGGTTGCGCAGCACTCCACCAATAAACAGCAGGATGCTTGCTGCCGTAGCTACAAGTAACATGCCCACGAATTGACGACGAGGAGAGTGGAAGTATTGCTCCATACGTCTTTATTATAACCGAGGTGCCGCCGACTTGGTGCCCAATGTAGCTGCTCAGCGATGTTACAATAGTATCCATATGAATACAGCATCGCATCGTTATGCGGTGGTCGTCGCCGGTGGTTCGGGCACTCGGCTATGGCCGCTGAGCCGCCGTGACCTACCGAAGCAGATGCAAAAGTTTGTCAGCGACAAGACACTCATCGACGAGACCGTTGATAGATTAAGTGGCATTATTCCATCGGAGAATATTTTTATATCGACCTCCGTTAATTACGCCGACAAGATCAAGGAACTGCTGCCTAATATCCCTCCTGAGAACATAATTGTAGAGCCCACAAGTCGCGGTACAACCGCAGCATTCGCTCTGTTTGCGGCGACAATCTACGATATGGATCCCGACGCAGCCATATTTAGCCTGGCGTCGGACCACGCGGTTACCGGTTCGAATGAATTTCGGTCAGCGATCGAGGAAACCTACCACTTTATCGAAACAAATCCAGGCAACATAGCCCTCGTTGGTATCAAACCTGACAGGCCCGATGCAGGCTTGGGCTATATCAAGATTGATGCGGTTATTCAGGAAGATCCGCTCGCCTTCAGCGTCGAGAAATTTATTGAGAAGCCGAGTTTAGCAGTTGCTAAAACCTACCTGCGCACCGATGAGTACTACTGGAATGCGGCCTATTACGGATTCAAGGCAAAGACGCTCCTAGACGCTTACGAAGATGCCGACCCAGAGATCATGCAGTGGATCCGCAGCTTTATGAAATCAGGTAGTGCCGACGATTTTGCAAAAGTACCTATCAAGGCACAAGAAATTGAGTTTATCGACTCCAGTAAATATCCACTGGTACTCATCCCGGCCGAATTCCAGTGGAGCGATATCGGTAACTGGCAAGCACTGCATTCATTACTGGCGAGTTACGCTGGCGGCGACATGGTTCATCAGGGTGGCGAACATATAGATGTCGACAGTAAAAATTGTCTGGTCATGTCGACGGACAACCGACTGGTCGCCACTGTTGGCCTCGATAATATTGCTATTATTTCTACCCCTGACGTACTACTGGTTCTCAATAAAGATAAAGATCAGGATATTAAGCAACTACTAGAATCCCTAAAAGAGAAAGGACTGAGCGAGTACTTATAATGCAAACACCCCAGAGTATACGGCCAGAGGTCATCGAAAAGTTACAGAGCTCGGACAAGCAGCTGGTGCATATCGTTACTATCGCCACCAAGCCAGACATTATCAAACAGGCCCCGATATACCAGGAGCTCGTCAGCCGTGGTGAACTGGTCCTGCTGTGCCACACCGGGCAGCACTATGATTTCCGTTACAGCGGCGGCATGGAAGAGGAATTTGGCCTAACCACTGACATCCAGCTAGCAATCGAGGGGACATTGCACCAAAAAATCGCCCAAATGATCGAGCGCTTCGGAGAAGTCCTGGAGTATTTGATAGAACAGGGTAAAACGCCCATCCCCTACATTCACGGGGACACTAGCACGTCGATGGCTATCGGATTGTCGGCTTATATGCACCGAGTAGCTTGCTGTCACGTCGAAGCGGGTATACGAACTTTGACGCCCAAAAAGGCTGTTTACGAAAAATATTATGCCGACTTCAGGGCTGGCACGTTCGACTGGGACAGCTACTACGCTGACATGCAGGACCGTGCCAATTTCGAAACAGGCAGCATGGAGCCCTTCCCAGAGCAGTACAATACCCGTGTATCCGAGGCAGCGACAGGCTTTCATGCTGCGCCCGTCGAACTAGACCGTGAGTTCTTGCTGGCCGAAGGCTTTTCGGCTGACCGGATAAAAGTTGTTGGAAACACCGTAGCCGATGCCACCGTGGCGGCTATCGCCGACTCCGAAAAGTCTACAATCTTCGAAAAATATCCCCAGCTAGAAAGCGGCAAATTTATTCGGATCTGCATACACCGCCGCGAGAATACGCAGAGCCAGGAACGCTTCGCGGTGCT
>JBBQTW010000029.1:0-11095 GCA_038234505.1 Saccharimonadales bacterium (SeqCode)
GCACGTTTCGGCTCCAGCCGTAACCCTATCTGGCGCGGTGGTGGTATTGCCTTCGGTCCAACCGGCAACGAAAACTACAGCAAAGACCTCAACACTAAGGCCAAGCGCGTAGCGATCCGCCAGGCACTGAGCCTGGCCGCCGAGGCTGGCACTATTACCGTTATCGAGGATGTTACGTCCCAGGCTGGCAAAACCAGTGAACTGGTTGCCTTGCTTGCCAAAATCGGCGCCAGCAAGAACATTTTGATTGTCGTCGACAGCAAGACCCCTGAACTGACTCGCGCTAGCAGCAACCTCGGCAGCGTCAAACTTGTAGCCGCCAATTACCTCAATGTCGTTGATATCATGAACGCCGACAGCATAGTCGCCACTACTGCCTCCCTAGGCGTTATTAGCAACTGGTTGGCTATTGCAGCCAAGCCTGCTACCAAGGAGGCCAAGTAATGCATAAGACTATCATCCTGACACCTCGACTCAGCGAAAAGTCGTACGGCCTTAGCCAGCGCCGCACCTACGTGTTTGATGTTCCTAGCAATATCAACAAGCACGATGTCGCCAAAGCTGTCGCCGTCCAATTCGACACGGTTGTTACCAACGTTAATGTCGCCAACATTCCTGGCAAAGCCAAACGCACTATCTACAAGGGCGGCAAGGCTGTATCCGGGCGCGAATCAGCTACCAAAAAAGCATATGTCACCCTCGCCGAGGGTCAGAGCCTGCCGATCTTTGCCGCTATCGAAGAAGAAGACGCCAAAGTTGATGCTACTCAGGAAAAGCTCGACAAAGCTGCTGACAAAATTGCTGAGAAGCAAGCTAAAAAAGCCGCAAAGGGGAAGAAGTAATGCCAATTAAGCAATACAATCCAACTACTCCCGGCCGTCGTGGCATGTCCAGCCAGGACTTTAGCGACATCACGACCAACATGCCTCTGCGCTCACTCTTGCAGCCGAAGCGCCGTGGCAATGGTCGCAACAACCAAGGCCGTATCACCACCCGTCACAAGGGCGGTGGTGCCAAGAAGTTCTACCGCGTTGTTAACTTCGGCCTCGCCGCTGGTACCGAAGCTGTTATCGAACACATCGAATACGACCCAAACCGTAGCGCCCGTATTGCCCGTATCAAAGAGTCCAATGGTACATACCACTACATCCTAGCTGCTAAGGACATGAAGCCTGGCCAGAAGATACACGCTCATGAAGAAGCCGCTATCGAGACCGGCAACCGCTTGCCACTCCGCGCTATTCCCGTTGGTAGCACTATTCATGGTATCGAGCTCCAGCCAGGCCGTGGCGCTCAGATGGTCCGCAGTGCTGGCAACAGCGCCCAGCTGATGGCCAAAGAAAACGGCTATGCCCAGGTACGGCTGCCAAGTGGCGAAGTCCGCCTGATTAACCTAGAATGCACCGCCAGCATGGGCGTTATTGGCAACGAACAGCACCAGAACGTCAAAGTCGGCAAAGCCGGCCGCAGCCGCCACAAGGGTATTCGCCCTGGTGTCCGCGGTGTCGTTATGAACGCTGCCGACCACCCGCACGGTGGTGGTGACGGCGGACGCCATGGTATGGGTAAAGACCCTCGCACCCCATGGGGCCAAAAGACTTTGGGCTTCAAGACCCGCAGCCGCAAGCGTACTAATCAGTTCATCGTAAGAAGCCGTCACGCGGCGAAGAGGAAATAATAATGCCTACTGTAAAATCACCCCAAGAATTACTACGAGTACGTGCCGACAATCTCGATCGCGTGGCTCAAATTGCACAGGCCATAGCCCAACTTGACCCGCTAGAACTAGCGATTGGTTTCGAGGAAGGTTTTCGTGACTCTGCTACTTCAGATCAAGAATCAACCTATGAAGTACACACCGAGACGGTTCGCAACGAAGAAAGTGATGCATATAAGATTGGCCATCTCCTAGGGGCTGTAGTAGAAAGAGAGGAAGCGTAATGAGTCGTTCACTAAAGAAAGGTCCATTTATCGACTTCAAGCTCGCCAAGAAGGTAGCTGCTCTCGGTAATGACGACCGTACTATCATCAAGACGTGGGCTCGTGCCAGTACCATCCCACCAGAGTTTGTCGGTAAGACTATCGCTGTTCACAACGGCCGTGTTCATGTACCAGTGTTTGTCACCGAAAACATGGTTGGCCATAAGCTCGGCGAATTCAGCCCGACCCGTAAGTTCCGCTCACACGGCGGTAAATTGGCGAAGAAGTAGGATATAGATATGGCAGTACAAGCAATCGCAAAAGGTGTCCGCATGAGCCCCCGCAAGGTAGCAGTTGTTGCTGCGCTCGTGCGTGGCCGCACCGTAGAAGATGCCCTGACTATCCTGGAGCACACGCCTCGTCGCTCGGCTATGCCGGTTATCAAGACTATTAAGTCCGCCCAAGCTAACGCCGACCACAACCATGGTTACAAGCCAGCCACTCTGCGTATTACCGAGATCACCGTTACCCACGGCCCCCGCCTGAAACGCTACCGCCCAGCCGCCCACGGCCGCGCCCTGCCGTTCCAGCGCCGTTCCAGCCACATCCGGGTTGTCGTCGATGGTGACATGCGCTCCGCCACCCCTAAAGCTACGGCGGACAAGGAAACCAAGAAAACCACTGCCGCCAAGCCAGCAGCTAACAAGGAGGAAAAGTAATGGGTCAGAAAGTTAATCCGATCTCGATGCGCCTCCAGGTCAATAAGGACTGGCGCAGCAAATGGTTTGTCAACAAGCGCGACTACGCCGCTTACCTGCGTGATGATTTGGCCGTTCGCAAGCACATTGCTGACAAGCTCGGTAGTCGTGCAGCTATCAACAAAGTCGACATCTCTCGTACACCGAACCTCGTAACCGTCACTATCACTACTGCCAAGGCAGGTGTTGTTATCGGTCGCGGTGGCTCTGGTGCCCAGGAACTCAAAGACGCAATTATGCGTATCTACAAGTCAGATGTGCGCGTCAACATCGAAGAAATCAAGAAGAGTGAAATGTATGCCAAGCTGGTCGCCGAGAACATCGCCCACCAGTTAGAGCGCCGCATGAGCTTCCGCCGCGCTATTAAGGCCGGTGCTGCGGCCACTATGCGTGCCGGTGCCAAAGGTATTCGTATCGAAGTTGCCGGCCGACTGAACGGTGCCGAAATGTCCCGCCGCGAAAAAGAAGTCCAGGGTTCGGTACCACTACACACCCTGCGGGCTGATATCGACTACGCCGGCGTCCGCGCCAAGACCGCCGCTGGTATCATCGGTGTCAAGGTCTGGATCTACAAAGGGGAGATTTCCTAATGTTAATCCCGTCACGAACTAAGCACCGCAAGGTGCGCAAGGGCAAGATCCGCGGTGTTGCCACCAGCGGTAACTACATTGCCTTCGGTGAATACGCCCTCCAGGCCCAGGGCCACGAGCGTATCACCAGTCGCCAAATCGAGGCATCTCGTCAGGCGATGACCCGCTACATCAAGCGTGGTGGCAAAATCTGGATCCGTATTTTCCCGCACACCCCTGTCACTCGCAAGCCGCTTGACGTCAAGATGGGCAGCGGCAAGGGTAACCCAGAATTTTTCGTTGCCAAAGTTCGCCCCGGCACTATTATGTTCGAGATGCAGGGCGTAACTGAGGAAGTTGCTCGCGAAGCCATGCGGCTCGCAGCCCACAAATTGCCTGTTAAAACTAAGTTTCTAACGCGAGAGGAATCATAAGATGAAGATTGCAGATATCCGCAAGCTTTCGACATCCGAACTGGCTCAAGAAAGCACCAAAGTGCGCGAGGAAATCGCTGATTTGAAGCGACGCCTCAGCGGTGGTGAATTGACCAATGTTCGATTGATTCGGGCTCGCCGCAAGGACCTCGCCCGTATGTTAACGGTCTTAGGTGAACAACTAGTCAAGGAGGCCCAGTAATGGCTAAGACATTTATCGGCACTGTATCCAGTGACAAGACCGACAAGACAATTGTCGTCACTGTTCACACCCGCAAAACCCATCCGTTGTACCGCAAGCAATATTCGGTCAGCAAGAAATTCATGGCCCACGACGAGAAAAACGAAGCTCGCACCGGCGACAAAGTAGAAATTGCCGAAACTCGGCCGATGAGCGCCCGCAAGAGGTTCATCCTCAGTCGTATCATCGAAAAACCTGCGCTGCGCGAAGACTCACTCGCCGCTGTGAAATCCGAAGATACCGGCAAGAAACCTACCAAGCCGGACACCGAAGAGACCGAGGAAAAACCGTAATGATACAGCAAGAAACCCGTCTAGCCGTCTGCGACAACAGCGGCGCCAAAGAGATCTTGTGTATCCGTGTGCTCGGTGGTACTCGCCGTCGCTACGCCCGTGTTGGTGACGTTATCGTCGCCACCGTTAAGCAGGCCAACCCAAGTGGCGCCGTCAAGCGCAAGACTGTCATCCGGGCTGTGGTAGTCCGCACAACCGAAAAGATCCGTCGCAAGGATGGCTCGACCATTCGTTTCGACGACAACGCAGCCGTCGTAATCGGCGACGACAAGAACCCCAAGGCTACCCGTATCTTTGGGCCAGTACCACGCGAGCTGCGTGATATGGGCTACAGCAAGATTATCAGCCTAGCACCGGAGGTACTCTAGTCATGGCACGTACCCAAACCCCCAAGCAAGTTTTCAAGATCAAGCTGAAAAAAGGCGACACCGTTATTGTGCGCGCCGGCAAGTACAAGGGCCAAACTGGCAAGATTACCGCCACCCATCCGACAGAGAACAAAGTTACAGTCGAAGGTATTAACATCGTTAAAAAAGCGGTGAAGCCAAACCGCGAACACCCGCAAGGTGCAATTGTCGAACTGACCAAGCCTATCTGGGTGAGCAAAGTTTCTATCGTCGAGCCAACCAGCAAGAAAGCCAGCCGTATCGGCATGGAAGTAAAGAGCGACGGCACCAAAGTGCGCGTATTTAAGAAAACCGGAAAGGAGATCAAGTAATGGCCGAAGCAACCAAGACTGCTACCAAAGCCGCAAAACCTGCAAAGAAAGCAGATGCCTCTACTGTGCGTCTCCGTTCCGAATACGCGACTGCATTCGTCCCAGAACTCGAAAAAGAGCTGGGGCTAAAGAACCTGCACCAGCTACCGAAGTTGGAGAAGATTGTTCTGAACGTCGGCCTTGGCCGGGCCAAAGACGACAAGAAGATAATCGCCACCGCCAAGAACACCCTGACCAAGATTACCGGCCAGATGCCAGTCGAAACCTTCGCCAAGAAGTCTATTGCCGGTTTCAAACTCCGCGAAGGCAACATGGTTGGTATCAAAATCACCCTGCGTGGTGACAAAATGTACGAATTCGCCGACCGCTTTATCAACATCGTGCTGCCACGTTTGCGTGACTTCCACGGTGTCAGCGCCAAGGCTTTTGATAAAGCCGGTAACTACAGCATTGGGCTGAACGACCAGAGCGTATTCCCAGAACTCAGTTTCGACGAAACCACTACCGTCCACGGTATGCAGATTGTATTCGTAATAAGCGCCCATGAACAAGCGCATGCCCGAGCCTTGCTCAGCAAGTTCGGTATGCCGTTCGAGAAGGAGAACAAGTAATGGCTAAGAAATCAGCAATCGCTCGCGATTTGAAGCGACAAAAGATGATCAAGCAATACGCCGCTAAGCGCGCCCAGCTGAAAGAACTCGGTGACCAAGAAGGTTTGGCTAAGTTACCGCGCAACTCAAGTCCGACCCGTTGGAAGAACCGCTGTATTGAGACTGGTCGCCCCCGCGGCTACATGCGTCAGTTTGGTTTGTCGCGCCTCAGTTTCCGGGAGCACGCCAGCAAGGGTGAAGTCCCTGGTGTAACGAAAGCGAGTTGGTAATACTATGAGTACATCTACCGATCCAATCGCTGACATGCTTACCCGCATCCGTAACGCTATCGCCGTTCGCAAGAACACGATTAGCTTGCCACACAGCACACTCAAAGAGTCCGTTGCGCGTCTGCTCAAAGACAGCAACTTCCTGACTGACATTAAAGTCGCCGCCACGCCTGATGGCAAACCCGGCAAGACCTTGATCGTCACCATCAACGACGAGCACGAAAACGCTCGCATCACCGAAATCGTCCGCATGAGCAAGCCGGGCCGTCGTTTCTACGTCGCTGCCAAGGAAATCCCAACCGTCAAGCGCGGTCGTGGCATCGTCATCGTCAGCACCTCCAAAGGTCTGATGACCGGCGAGCAAGCTAAGAAGCAGCAAGTCGGCGGCGAATTAATCTGTAAGGTTTACTAGATTATGGAAAGTGCTCCGCATGAAGAAGATGGAAGAGTAATACTTCCAAGAGCTGACAAGACTCAGCAATTACTTGGAGGATCAGCGACTCGTAGGATGATGGAAGAAGACGCGTATTTGGACGAGCTCGAAGAGCTTGAAGCACAACAAGAGATTGATAGCATTTATAATGCAGAAGAAGTAAAGGAATAATATGAGTCGAGTAGGAAAACAGCCAATCGCAGTGCCGAGCGGCGTGACAATCACTGTCGACGCGAACGAAATAACGGTCGCGGGCAGTAAAGGTACCTTGAAGCAATTCACGATGCCTGGAATTAATGTAGCCCAAGAGGGTGATCAGATTCTCGTGACCCGTGAAACTGAAGAAGCCATGCACCGGGCAAAGCACGGTTTGATGCGCTCACTCGTGAACAACATGGTTGTTGGCGTAACAACTGGCTTTAGCAAGAAGTTGGAAATCAACGGTGTTGGTTATCGGGTGGCGGCTCAGGGCGCCGACCTCAAGTTAAATCTTGGGTTCTCCCACGATGTTATCTTCAAGATGCCAGCTGGTGTAACGGCTGCTATCGAGGGCACCAACATTACCGTTAGTGGTATTAGCAAACAGCAGGTCGGACAGGTTGCGGCTGAAATTCGGGCTTTAAAGAAGCCAGAACCATACAAGGGCAAGGGTATTAAATACGAAGGCGAGCGCATTATCCGCAAGTCTGGTAAGTCAGGAAAGGAAAAGTAGTATGAGCAAGCTCACACCTAAGCAAGCCAACCGACTGCAACGGGCCAACCGGGTTCGTACTGCTGTCACTGGCACCACCGATCGTCCACGCTTGAGCGTTCACGTCAGTAACCTACACGTTAGTGCGCAGATCATCAATGATGAAACTAGCACTACCCTCGCCGCTGTTTCGACCGTCGGCCAAAAGGCTGCTACCGGTACGTTAAGCGACAAAGCCGCCTGGGTTGGTGCTGAAATTGCCAAGAAGGCCAAGACCGCCAAGGTTAACAAAGTAGTATTTGACCGCGGTAGTCGCCTCTACCACGGCCGCGTCAAGGCTCTGGCCGATGCCGCTCGTAACGCAGGACTGGAGTTCTAATCATGGCTGAAGAAGCAACAACCGCAACAGCACCGGCTGCAACTGCCGCACCAGCACCGCAGGGACCTCAAGGGCCGCAGCAACAAGGACGTGGTGGTCCGCAGGGCCGTGGTGGTCCAGGTCGTGGCGGCCCCCAAGGTGGCCGTGGCCGTCGCCCCGAAATGCCCCAAGAAGAAAAGCAATTCGATGAGCGCACCCTGCACATTGACCGCGTCGCCCGCGTCGTTAAGGGTGGCCGTCGCTTCCGTTTCCGAGCACTTGTAGTCGTTGGTGACCGCAAAGGCCGCGTCGGTATTGGCATGGCCAAAGGTGCCGATGTCACGGCTGCCGTTACCAAAGCTACCGAAGTTGCCAAGAAGCACTTCATTAAGGTCACACTGTATAAGGGAAGCTTCCCACACGAGACCGAAGCCAAAGTATCTGGCTCACGTATTTTACTTCGCCCAGCCAGCGCTGGCACCGGTTTGATTGCCGGTGGTGCTGTCCGAACGATTCTCGAAGTCGCTGGCGTTAGCAATGCACTGAGTAAATCACTCGGTTCATCGAACAAGGCCAACACGGCATACGCCACCATCGCAGCACTGGAGCAACTGGTGCCGGCTAACAAGTGGGTAACCGCCAAGGCTAACAAGTCAGCCAAAACTGCCAAGCTCGATAAAGTCGAGAAGGCCGCTCCTGCCAAGGCTCCAGCCGCTGCCGAAGCCAAACCTGCGCCCAAAAAAGCCGCAGCTAAACCAGCCGTCAAGAAGCCCGCTGCGAAGAAGGAGACGAAATAATGAAGTTCAACGAATTACAGACCAAGCGCCAGAAAACCGCTAAGCGCGTTGGCCGTGGTATTTCGGCTGGCCAGGGTAAAACCGCTGGTCGCGGTACTAAGGGTTACGGCGCGCGTACTGGTTCGAAAGCCAAGCCAGGTTTTGCCGGTGGCCAGAACCCTATCATGCAAGCCCTGCCAAAACTGCCTGGTTTCCGTAGCCAGCACGCCAAAGCCGAAAATGTCCACACCGGGCAGCTCGAGCAATTTGGTGGCAAAACAGTTGACTCTTCAGTCCTGGCCACTGCTGGTCTCATCAGCAATGCGCATGTGAAGGTTAAGCTTATAACCGGCAAAGGCGAACTCACCAAAAAAGTCACTGTCAAACTGCCAGCTATTAGCGCCAGCGCGCTAGAAGTTGTGCAGCAAGCCGGTGGCACATTTGAGCAAACCGCTCGTGCCCAGCGCCCAATCACCAGCGAAAAATCCCGCAAAGCCAACAAGTAATCACGCTTGTTGCTGCTGGCGACGTCCATTTCGGGCGTCGCTTTCATTTGTAGGTCGTATATCTTTCTAAACAGACCTTACTCTGCAACCACAAACCATGTATACTAATTCGGAAGAAGTGAAACGAGAAACCTGATTTTTTAGCATGAACTGGAAAATAATTACCCGTAGCCTCGGCCACAAAGATATGCGCAAGCGTATCTTTGCTGTTCTGGGCATCCTGCTGGTTTTCCGTATCCTCGCCCAAATACCGGTGCCTATCGCCAACGGCGACACGCTGCGCCAGGTACTCGACAACGCCTTTAGTTCTAACTCCGGCTCGTTCCTGGGCTATCTGAACGTCCTCTCTGGTGGTGCGCTGTCTAACTTCTCTATCCTTATTGCTGGTATGGGGCCATATATTAACGCCTCTATCATCATGCAGCTGCTGACGAAGGCCATACCGAAGCTAGAAGCCTTGCACAAAGAAGGCGAGTTCGGCCAAAAGCGGATCAACCAGTACACCCGTTTGTTAACACTGCCACTAGCCATCGTCCAATCTATCGGCTCGATTTACCTCATCCGTCAATTTGCCTCACAGCAAGCCGGTGTCGGTGATATCACGGCGCATACCTCGCCGCTACAGTGGGTGCTCATGGTCGGCGCGCTGACAGGTGGGTCTATGCTATTGATGTGGCTCGGCGAGCTTATCACTGAACAAAGTGTTGGTAACGGTATATCCCTGGTCATTACGGTTGGAATTGTTAGCCGACTGCCCGCCAACATTGCCAGTATTTTTAATGGCGTCTTTGGTGGCAGTAACCGCTGGACGGTGTTTGGACACAAGTTGCATATTAGCGAGCACGGCTTCTTCTTTGCACTCGGGCTGCTGCTGGCGTTCCTGTTTATCACCTGGGCAGTGGTGATGTTGAACGAAGCTGCGCGCAACCTGACGGTTAACTATGCCAAGCGCGTCCAGGGCAACCGCGCCTACGGGGGGATCACCACGGTGCTGCCGGTGAAGCTTATTACGGCTGGTGTCGTGCCTATCATCTTTGCGGTCGCATTCCTCAGTGTACCGACATATGTTGGCCAGTTACTTGCCAATAACCACAGTGCCAGGCTAGCCCACTTAGGGGCAAATTTCTATGCCTGGTTCCAGCCACCCAGCTCCACGACGTTCGCCCATGGCGGCTTTACGCCGTATATATACCCGGTGACATACTTCCTGCTTGTGTTCGTGTTTACCTTCTTCTACACCAGTATCGCCTTCAACAGCAAAGAGATTGCCGAGAACCTGCAGAAGCAAGGTGGTTTCCTGGAAGGTGTTCGCTCGGGAGGCCAGACCGAAAAGTACCTGGGCAGTGTTGTGAACCGTCTGACGCTGTTCGGTGCCCTCAGCCTGGGTATTTTAGCCTTGCTGCCCATCATCGCCCAGATATATATCAATACCAATATTAGTATTGGTGGCACCAGCATCCTTATCTTGGTATCTGTGGCGCTGCAGACACTGCGAGCTGTCGAGTCGCGCGCCCTGATGGTCACCTACGACCAATACAGTCAGCCAGATTTCTTCTACGATAATGACTCCGAAGAAACAGCTATCACCGGTCGCAAGCTCCGTTTTGGGCGAAAAACTCGACAAAAATAAAACCTGGGTGTAGCATAAGGTTATTGCATCTCACCGCGGGACAAGCAGCGGCGAGTATTTTCTCTTGGCAAACCCTTTACAGACTACGGTCGTGTCTGCTATAATTACTTCTTAGTTATATTTATGGCATCCAATAAGGAAGTAATCGAGTTAACAGGGACAATTGTAGAAACCTTACCGGGGACTCAATTTCGCGTGGAACTCGAAAACGGCCATCAAATCATAGCTCACGTTGCTGGCAAGATGCGGAAACATTTTATCCGTATTGTCCCCGGCGACAGCGTAACGGTCGAGTTGACTCCTTACGATCTTAGTAAGGGTAGAATCACCTATCGCAAATCATAGTTTTTACTGGAAACGGTGAACTAGCCACATTAATTATCAAATCTAAGCAGTGAGTCTGACTCTGAAAGGAGCCTGATCCGTATGAAAGTACGTGCAAGTGTAAAAAAGATCAGCCCCGACGACATTATTGTCCGTCGTAAAGGCCGTATCTATGTTATCAACAAGCTGAAGCCAAAGCATAAGCAGAGGCAGGGTTAATATATGGCAAGAATTTCTGGGGTAACAATCCCTACCGAAAAACAAATCTGGGTTAGCCTCACGTATGTACATGGTATTGGGCCAAAAAGCTCAAACGACATCTTGGCTGCCGCCAAGGTCGAGCCAACAGTGCGCGTCAAAGACCTGACCGACGCCGAAATCGCGCGTATCCAAGAAATTATCAACGAAACCTACACCGTCGAGGGCGAACTACAGCGGATTGTCAGTGGTAACATCAAGCGGCTCAAGGACATCAAGTCCTACCGTGGCATCCGCCACAGCCAGAGCCTGCCAAGCCGTGGCCAGCGCACCAAGACCAATGCTCGCACCCGTCGTGGCAAAAAA
>JBBQTW010000030.1:0-10584 GCA_038234505.1 Saccharimonadales bacterium (SeqCode)
TGGGGCAGGGGTGCGTGATAAGATAGTAGGCATGTGGCAAGAAACCAAACACGGGCTCTACAAACAGTTTAATTTCCGCGATTTCCGCGAGGCCTGGGACTTTATGGTCAAAGTTGCCGCTCTGGCAGAGGAATATCACCACCACCCGCGCTGGGAGAACGAGTGGAGCGTGGTGCAAATCTGGCTTATCACGCACGATGCCGAGGGCAATGTTACTGACAAAGACCACAAGATGGCCGAAGCTATCGATGGACTCGTCCAGGGGGCCGAGGCACAGCCGCTGGAGGGTAACATCCAGCACGTCGAGCGGGTAAAGATATTTGCCGACGGTGGCTCACGCGGTAATCCTGGCCCATCGGCCAGTGGTTTTGTGGTACTAGATATGGAAGATAGCGTGTTAGTAGACAAAGGTGTGTACCTGGGTGTTACGACCAACAATGTTGCCGAGTACACAGCGCTAAAACTGGCGCTCGAAGAGTGCAAAAAACTTGGTGCCAGCGAAGTCGATGTCTACATGGACAGCCTGCTGGTGGTGAACCAGATGAAGGGTATATTCAAGGTGAAAAACCGCGACTTGTGGCCGATCCACGATGCAATTGTGCAACTGGTAAAAACCTTCCGACACGTCGACTTCAGCCACGTACCCCGCGAGCTGAACAAACTGGCAGACGCGGCCGTGAACCGTGCCATGGACGACGAACTCAAGATTTCCCATACCAAACCTGACCAAGGGGAGTAAGTCTGCGTGCAAGCTTTGCCTTACCTCCGTTAACCGAGTATAATTACCCCTGGCCAGATTATCGGCTAATCGCCCGCCTTAGGCGGGAGGAAAGTCCGGGCAGCACAGGGAATGGTAGTCGCTAACGGCGACCGGGCGCAAGCCTAGGGAAAGTGCCACAGAAACGAGACCCCCTTGTACCTTCAGAACTACATACCGCATGAACGTATTGACGGCAATGCCGCCAAACGCTCCTGCTCTCAAACACACTGCTGCGTTGAAAACTCCAGTGCTCACCGCCGTACTATTTGTACGGCTTGCTGCGCGCTTCGTTTTCGCCTTGCATTGCACTTGAGTATGCAGCTCTGCAGGTGCAAGGGAAGGGTGAAACGAGTGGGGTAAGAGCCCACAATTGGCTACGGTGACGTAGCGAATAGGTAAACCCTACCTGCTGCAAGGAGAGTATGTCTCATATAGGTTCCCGCCGAGGCAGTTCACAAAATCCGCTCGAGTCTGCGAGCAATCGCAGACCTAGATAGATGATTAGCTCCTCCATAGCCCTCGGGCGAGGGAGGAACAAAACCCGGCTTATAGATAGTCTAGCCATCCGAAAACACCTCTGACAACAGAGGTGTTTTTTGTATCCGGATGGATTTCGCCGCGCACAAGGACTATGATTTAGGTATGCAAAAAGCAAAACAAAAACTCTGGCTGCAGAAGCGGTTAATAATCCCGGTGTTCATTGCTGGTTTTTCACTGATTTTGGTGCTGGCCAGCTTCATCTTGGTGGCAACTCCAGGCAAGGCCTGTATCGACGCACCACCGAGCCCAGTGACCACCGTGCATGTGGTGGTTCAGAAGGGCACTACTACGCACGAAACTGACGTCACCAGTCGACATGTTATCGGCTGTCTGGCCGACGACCTAAAACACTTGCCAGTCATGCCTGCCACACCCGTGATCTGCCCGCCGAGTGACGGCAGCACCTATATATTGAGTTTCGACGGCGGCAAAATTGTCAGTGGCTCGCTATCGGCCTGCCAAGTGGTAAAGATTCAGGGTGACGACCACGTCTATTGGCTGACACCGGCCACGTCCTACACCCAGGATATGCGCAGCAAACTTCAGCAAATCTTGCACTAAAAAACAGCGCTGCTAAGCGCTCTTTAACAGATCACAGAAGCAGGGATTATTTCTTGATAGCTTTGACGACGGCTGTGAAAGCTTTGGGCTCGTTGACGGCTAGTTCGGCCAAGACCTTGCGGTCCAGGGTGATACCAGTGGTCTTGAGGCCAGAGATAAACTTGCTGTAGGTGGTGCCATTGATACGGGCGGCCGCATTGATACGGGCATTCCACAGTTCGCGGAAGGTTCGCTTGCGGTTCTTGCGGTCGCGGGTCGCGAACTGCATAGATTTGACCAATGTCTGGCGACCACGCTTGACGCTAACGCGGTTCGGGTGGCTGTAGCCCTTAGTGGCCTTACGGATTTTGACGTGTTTGGCGTGTCCGGGAACGCCTCGTTTGACGCGCATGGTTAGGCTCCCAACTTCAGTTTGAGATTCTTGCTGTTGCGACCGGTGAGGGTGCTCAGGCCGCTGAGGCGGCGCTTACGACCACCGCTTTTCTTCGACAAAAAGTGGTTCTTGTTTGGGCTACCGACACGGACTTTACCGTTTTTGGTTAGCTTTACGCGGTCTTTGGTACCGCTATGCGTTTTCAGTTTGGGCATCTTGCTTCTCCTTATCTTCTGTGACGGGTTCCTTGGTCTCTTTTGCCTTGACGATTCGTATTGGCGATAGCTGTTCGGCCGGTTCGGGGGCCTCTGTAGCTATGGGCTTTGCGACCGTCGGCTTGGGAGCCTTGGGGTTCTGTCTGACGACGAAATTGAGTTGTTTGCCTGCAAATTGCGGGTTTTGGTCTACAACTATTGTATCACCGAATATATCTTGTATCACACGGTCGGCAAGCTTGAAGCCGATTTCCTTGTGAGCCAGTTCGCGGCCACGGTAGAAGATAGTTATCTTCACCTTATGGCCAGCCTCGAGGAACTTGCGTACTTTGCCCATTTTGATGTCCAGGTCGTGGTCACCTATCTTGAGCCCGAAGCGCATTTGCTTCATCTCCAGAGCTTTGGCAGTTTTCTTGTTCTTGTTCTGCTGCTTGGTCTTCTGGTAATTGTACTTGCCCCAATCGACAATCTTGGCGACCGGCGGTTTGGCATCTGGTGAAATTTCTACCAAATCCAACTCGCGCTCGCGGGCCAGGTCTAGTGCCTCGCCCTTACTTAAGATGCCGAGCTGTTTGCCATCTTCATCGATGACGCGCAGCTGAGGTGCCCGAATCTGTTCATTCAGGCGCGTGAATTTGCTGATATCCGTCGTCCTTACGTTATTATTTTAAGTAGCCCAATTGTAACAGATGTGACAACAGAGGTCAAATAGCAGTTGCTGCATATTTGTTGATAACATCGGCCAGACCATCATCGTCTAGGCTGGCGCATATTTCATCTGCAAGAGACTTAAGCCTATCTGTGGCGTTGTCGACAGCAATGGCGTGCCCAGCGGCCTTAAAAAGTGCAATGTCATTGTTGCCGTCACCAACAGCTATCACTTCGCTTTTCTGTAACCCCAGCATTGCTAGTAGCTCGCGGGCAGCATATTCTTTGGTCGCATCTTTGTGCGTGATATGGATGTCCGTCCCGTCCCCAATCCATGACCGGACATCACTCGCAACAATATCGGGGAGTTGCGCCAGCTGTTCAAGCATGACTTGGGCATCGGTACTACCACAGCCCATGATATACATTACATTTACTTTATCTTGAGGGCTTAGTACGTGTTCGCGCGCTGGCTTACCATTAACCAGCAGTGCTTCATTTAATAGAACCTCGTAGTGGAAGGCGTGAGCAATACTGAGTGCCGCTTTGACATCGGTATGATCAATCAGCCGCTCCCAGACAATTTTTTCTTGACGTGGATCATATATCTGGCTCCCTCCCGAGATAATACACGGCGCCGTCAGTCGTAACTTTTCAAAAATGTACTTGCTGTTGCTGATAGGTCGGCCAGTAGCGGCACACAAAACCAAGCTTTCCTTACAAGCTAGAACAGTATCAATAAGTGTTTGGGATGGTTGCCCATCTGGATGTGAGGGTATCGCGGTGCCATCGAGATCGAAGATAATTGCTTTGTAGTGCATCACTAAAATAGTAGCACTTGAGGCTGGTTTTTGATTGCAAGATGGCTGGCCTGTTGTCCCAGCGGCTGGTAGGGTGACAAGCGAACCGGGTCTGTACAGAATTTGACTAAAATGTTACAATAGGTGTCTATGAAAGCAGCAGCTCACGCAGGATTATCGCATCGTTTTGGCAGGGAAGCCCGGGTTCCGTTCCTTGGTCTCAAGCCGTCGCAGGTGTTATCGAGCGCCGGTATGGCCACTGGCGTAGCTGTGACGATGTATTTTGGCGCTCAGAACGCCTATAACACTCACGAGGAATCAAAACTGTCGCCAAGTGAAAGTCAAAATGCCAAGCTCGAGCGGGCCATACAGCCATCGGCGGCAAAGCTGGCAGAGTTTGTTCTACAGCACAGTGTAGTTACCGCCAATGCGCAAACCGAGGACACAGTTTATAGCTATGGCTCACGACAGGCTGGCCACACGACGATTTCCGCGTCATTTCACACGGCTGCCAACTCCATACCCGAGAGTGCAGACGTAACAAAAGTAGTTATCACTGATTGGGAGCAGCTAAGACCTCAGGACACGCTGCCGGCACTTGCCCATGTAGAAACCCTACAGCTACTGGATGGTACGTGGTCGGCCGTAGAAGTATCGACCCACCGCGCCGCGGGGAGCCCCGGCACAGTAACTGAGGTAATTAGCTCGCTGCCCGGCGACCTGAACATCGCTGCTTTCGAAAAAACACTTCACGCGGCCCACATGGTTGTGGCTGATGCACTCGGCGATTTACGCGCCGCTAGCCTGCAATAATTATCTGTACTCCGTTGGCAGCCCCTATAAAACGGGCTGTTGTTGGCTGCGGTATTGCAGAGCCTCTGATATGTGGGCGGGCTCTATGGTGGCAGAATTTTCTAGGTCGGCGATGGTGCGAGCAACTTTGATGCTGCGCATGTAAGCCCGAGCACTCAGTTCCATGCGTTCGGCGGCGACGTCTAGCAGGGATTTGGCTTCGTCGCCTAAGCGTGCTAGCTTCTTTATGTCGCGGTTGCTCATCTCTTTATTTAGCTTCTGGCCGTTGCCGTAGCGGCTGGCCTGGAGGGCGCGAGCTTTTCGTACCCGCTCTTCGGCGCTGCGATGTTCCTGGAGATCTGTTTTCTTGGCCAGGAGTTTGGCGTGGTCTATTTCGCCAACTTCGGCGTAGAGGTCGATACGGTCCAGGATAGGGCCAGAAATCCGCTGTTGGTAGCGCTGGATCTGGCTGGGCAGGCAGCGGCAGGTCTTGCTGGTGCCGTAGTAGCCACAAGGGCAGGGGTTAGCCGTAGCGATAAGGATGAAACTGGCGGGGTACTGGGCAGTGTCTTTGGCGCGGGCAACAGATATGACCCGGTCTTCCAGTGGCTGGCGCAGGGCTTCAAGCGTGCTGCGGCCAAACTCTGGTAGCTCGTCAAAAAAAAGCACGCCGCGGTGGCTCAGGCTAATTTCGCCTGGCCGCAGGTTCTGACCACCCCCGATAATAGCCACGTGGGTAGCGCTGTTGTGTGGTGAGCGGAACGGGCGCTCGGCGATGATCCGGTCGTATTCGTGGCTGGCTAGGCTGTGCAGGTGGGTGACCTCGAGCATTTCCTCGTGGTTGAGCGCCGGCAACAGATTTGGCAGGGCCTTGGCTAGCATGCTTTTGCCAGTACCAGGTGGGCCGGAGAAGAAAACATTGTGGCCACCAGCGGCAGCAATCTCGAGCGCCCGCTTGGCGTGGGCTTGGCCAATAATGTCGCCAAGCAATATCTGATCATCTCGCCGATTAGCAAGACCACCGCGGGCGTTGATTTCGGCCTGCACGTCGACATATATACCGGCGCCAGTCTGAACAGATTTTATACTCACCAAATTACAGAGGTGCTGGTATAATCCGGCTAGTTCGCTAACAGGGATAAGCGTAATGCCCGGCACCAACTGTGCTTGCTGCAAATTGGCCTCCGGAATATAGAAAGTGGTGATGCCACGGGCCCGGCCGGCGAGTAGTTTACCGATAATACCGCGGACCGGGCGGACTGTGCCGTCCAATCCCAATTCGCCGAGCAATGCCTCCTCGGTGGTGAAACGATGTTTTATCTGTTCGGCTGCGGCCAAAACAGCGGCGGCAATGGCCAGATCAAAGCTACTGCCGTCCTTCGGTACATCGGCCGGGGCGAGGTTGATAGTAATACGTTTACGGGGGAGCTGCAGGTGGCTGTTGGCAAAGGCACCCCTGATACGCTCCTTGGCCTCGTCGACTGCCTTGTTGGCAAAGCCGACTATCACCACACCGGGCAGGCTATTGCTCAGGTGACACTCGATATCAGCGATTATCCCATCGCTGCCGACAGAGATGATGCTGCGGACTTTGGCACTCATGGCGATTAGTCTACACCCACTAATTAACAGATGAAAGCAGCAGCATTTTAGATTTTCAACTTTTCTCACTCACCAGCCCAGACTCCCGAGCCAAAGCGGGGGGTGGAATAAGATAAGGAACGTAAGTGACCCCTGGCAAGGCCAGGCGGTCACGAGCTCGCAGCTACGATTACCGGCACGTTGCCGGACGCGCCCTCAGTTTCGCCAACCACCGTTGTTTCTCTGTTCTTTTGCACCGGCAAAAGAACCAAAAACTCCCGGCATAAACGTTCCGGCCGCTGGCCTCCACTCCAATACCGGCACCAAGGAATGGCTCCGCAGGAGCCATATATAGACAATGGCCGCTCTGCGGCCATACTGATGGTCGGAAAGAGCAGCTGCGGCACATTTAGGATAATAGTGGTCGCTTGCGACCACACAGCTGTACGGAAAAGAGCATTACCGGTTCCGGCCCTGGCCGGAATGCGGATTTACTCCGCAAGGTACGATGGGAAAAACCGCAGGTTTGTCCCATTAGATATAAAAACACCTCAGCTTGCGAGATGCCGAGGTGTCTTTATGATTTTGTAAGAACGTTTTTGTTTGAGGTTTTTTGGTCTTCTGACCTCTGTTTGTCGTAGAACGACGACTTGCGAGAAGTCGTCGTTGCTGTTTTTGTCTTTTTTGTTTTTGAGCACTTTTTTTATTCAGTGCTACAGGTAATATAGCGGTAACGGTTACCCTGTGTCAACAACTTTTTTGCGAAATATCTTACAAAGCTGTGTATAACTCCAGTACCTCAAATTACCGTGTTCGGATTATACGTAAACAAGGGTCGAAATAGGTGGTACTACCGGGACTGTTGTGGAGATTATTGAGCACACAATGATGGGCGTTGTGTGGAACTCGTGGGGTTTCATAGGTTCGCAGGCATAAACCCATTACAAATCTTTACACCCGCGGCAGGAGCGGGGGTGGAATAGATATGGAATGGAGGGACCCCCTGGTAGGCCAGGCGGGTCACGAGCGAGCTCGTAGCGCAGTCTCGTGGGACGCTTGCAAACTATCGCAAGCGTCCCACTCACTCATTTTATCTCCACCCCCTCTTTGGCTCGGGAGTCTGGGCTTGTGGTGATAGTGGTTGAAGACCCTCTCTGACCCAGAATCTGGGTTCGGTGTGGGGGTGGGAAATTGCTTGCAACGCAAATTTAACAGGGGCGGGTAAGCACAAAGGGATTGACATATCGGCCAAAATTTGCTAGCCTAGTGCCTGTAAGTACAAAAACAAAAAGTTCTTACAATTTGGGAATTGTCAGGCGGACTCTAGTAACAGAGCACTACAATTCAACACTTCATCCGGAGTAACCGAGCAGGGCACGAACGATGAAGTACTAGCGCTCCTCGTCACTCTAAAGGTGATAGGAGCGGTCAGTCATCCTACTTTGCTTCTGGCATCGTAGGAAAATCGCCTCCGGCGGCAAGCGCTTCAATAGTCTATATTTATAGAGCGGATTTGTCGCCGAGGCACCAATTTAACAATCTGAAGGGAACCGATACATGTCATATCGACACAGAAGTCCTTAATCTGTCCACCCCGTACATTGCTTATAATCAGCAAACACCGCTCCACGCGACCTCTGTCGCATGAGGCGGTGTTTTGCATTTCAAGGCTTATAAAACAGGGGTGATGGGCGGCCGGCGATCGGTCTGCTACTATTAAGCTTATGATATCGCTGACACCGCACGCCAAACGGCGACTGATACCACTGCTGCTGCTATTCGTGGTAGATATCGTGTTCTTTAGCGCCGTAAACCCCGTCAAAGCCTATGCGGTGGTGATTATTGTCGGGTACGCGCTACTGGTGCTGACACTCTACGTGCTTATCGACTTCCTGCTGGCGCTCGGCGAGCGAATTATTCCCTTTAGTCTGAGCACCAAGCGGCGAATTGCCCAGGCATCTACCCTCGTGTTGGGGTTACTCATCGCTATGCAATCAATCGGTCAGCTGACGACGAAGGATATTTTGGCGGTCATACCGCTGATAATCGTGCTGTCGATCTATTTTTCATACATGTTTCGAAACCAAACCCAGAAATAAGTAACGATAAGCACAATTATGTCCCTGTTTCGACGCTGTTATTCGATGTATAATACACGGTAATGGATCCAAACTTGGGAAATAGTAGTAGCCTGCCAGAGCCTGCGCCGGTACCAGCGGCCGGGCAGAGTTTAAGCCCGCCAGCGTCACCCCTGAGCCCGCCAGCGGCGACACCCCACGCGGCCGAGGATAGTGACCGGATAGAGCGTGAATGGGTGCTAAAGACGCGGCAGATACAGCTGGCGACCCACAACGACCCCTACGAACAGGCTAAACAGCTAGCCGCCCTCCGTGCCGACTACATGGCGAAGCGTTATAACAAAGTAATTCAGACAGGCGAGTAGCGCGGTGATTGCTTTACTTATAGGGGTGGTGCTAGTTCTGGCAGCGCTGGCTGCTGGTGGCTGGGTGGTGTTCTTCCGGGTACGCAGCACAGTGCGCATCGAAAAGGGTTACGAGCGGGCGCTCAAGATGGTGCCACTATTGATACACTTGCCGCCCCCCAGCGATGATACCGAAGTTGGCGGTCGTGACACCCGTGACGTCACCGACGAAACTATATCTCGGGCCCAGATAATCTACAATATCATCGGTAGCACGCTCCAGAAGGGCTTTAAAGCCCACTTCTATGGCCAGCGTCACTTCGCCTTCGAAATTGTTGGCGCCCAGGGGTTCGTTAACTTCTACGCCTCCGTGCCAGTGGCCTTGGTAGAGGTCATAAAGCAGGCAATTGTCAGTGCTTACCCAGCGGCTCGACTGGAGGAAGTCAGCGAGCATAATATCTTCAACCAAGTCGGCAAACTGAGTGGCGTGGCTGGTGGCGAGCTCAACCTAAAAGAGTCCTACGCCTACCCAATTGCGACCTACCAGGACCTCAAACGCGATGCTCTACAGTCCGTCCTGAACTCGCTCAGCACACTCGAAAAAGAAGACGGCGCGGCTATCCAATTTGTGCTGCGACCGGCCGATCACGCGTGGCGAAAAACCGCCAATACGCTCGCCAGCAAGAAGCGTAAAGGCACCGATAAAAAGTCGACGGTTACCCAAATGCTAGGACAATTTGTACTCGCGTTTTCGCGGCCGCCAGAAGACAAAAAAGACGGCGGTGAAGGTAAGTCGTTGTCAAACTTAGAACAGGCAAACCTCGATGCAATTGATGACAAAACACGTCACGTGGGCTATGAAGTACAGATACGCATCATAATATCGTCGAATATATCACAACGGGCACAGGCACTGGTTAGCAACATCGTTGCTAGTTTTTCATTGTTCGATGCGCCTGGTAAAAACGGCTTTAAATTTACCCCCAGCAAGGACCCGGCCGAGCTCGTCAGCGACTACAATTTGCGGATGTTCAACCCGGCCAAAAAGCCAAACATTTTGAACGCTGTGGAGCTAGCGACATTGTTCCATTTCCCGGACCAACGCAACCTGCCGACGACCCAGGTAGTGCGTCAAGACTCCAAGCAAGTTGATGGTCCGCGTAACGTGCCAGACGAAGGTTTGCTGTTGGGCTATAACGTATTCCGTGGCGCCAAAAAGCCCATCCGAATTGCACTCGGCGACCGGCAGCGGCATATGTATGCCGTGGGGCAGACGGGTACTGGTAAATCGACCTTCCTGGAGAATCTAGCGTTTCAGGACATGCTGGCTGGCAATGGCTTTGCCTTTGTCGACCCGCATGGCGATACGGCCGAGAAACTGCTGAGCATGATCCCTAAAGAGCGCACTGAGGACTTAATTTACTTCAGCCCGGCCGATATGGATCACCCGTTGGGCCTGAACTTGTTTGAGTATGACGACCCGGATCAAAAAGATTTCCTGATCCAGGAAGCGCTGAACATGCTGTATAAACTTTATGACCCGCAACACCAGGGGATTATGGGGCCGCGCTACGAGCACCTGTTCCGGATGGCGGCGCTGACTGTCATGGCCGACCCGGCTGGTGGCACCTTTGTCGATATCCCGAAACTGTTCCGTGACCCGGCCTATGTGAAGCAAAAGCTGGCGTTTATCAAAGATCAAAACGTGATCGAATTTTGGCAAAAGGAGATGCCGCAGTCGCAGCGGTCGAACGATTTTGGCGAGGTTGTCAGCTGGTTTGTCAGTAAGTTTGGCGCGTTCCTGAGCAACGAGATGATGCGTAATATCATCGGTCAGACGCAGAGCGCCTTTAACTTGCGCGATGTCATGGACAACAAAAAAATCCTGCTGG
>JBBQTW010000031.1:0-10338 GCA_038234505.1 Saccharimonadales bacterium (SeqCode)
TAATGGTGGCGTTGTAGCGGTACTGTTGCTGGCATTGTTTCGAAGCCGGGGTAGCATGTGCAAATACCAATACGTGAAATGCCCAGACAATCACTAGCACAGTGAAGATTCGGGCCGCTGCAAACAATATGTTCCAGCTAGCTCTTTTCAGCCGTATACCGGTCTGCCGTGTCAGTTCCTGGCTGGTCACCGCTAACCAGTAAAAATCGTATAGGGTGAGTGATACGATACTTAGAAGTAGGACCTTACCTGTCGAGCGATGTTGCATAGATTAGCCATAACTATAGCAGTTCAGTTCGGTAATCACGAGATTTGCCACATCTTGACGACGGGTGTATATTAGTACGCATGTCAATTCAGAGCTATATCACCAATATTATTTCATGGGTCACGCGCTGCTTTATGCCAAAGCACTATGCCCCCGTGGCGATTCGCTCTGTGCGCTCGAATAGATACGATAGATAAATCTCGAACACATTGAACAAACCGCCACCACCAGGGAGGCGGTTTTTTATAAGTGGACTATAAGGATAAACATTATGACGGAAACAGCAATCAAAATAGATCATGCTCGGCGTGCAGTGTTACATTCGCACGCAGTAGATTTGTTGCGTATAAACAAGATGGAAGTAACCATAGAAGAGCCCGATCCGCTCATTTTGGTCGCGGAGCGCCTTGGCTTCCTCAGTATCGACCCCTTAGAACGCGCTAGCTTAGGCTTGCCCGAAAAGCCCTCGACTGGGGTATAATTTAAACAGATGAGTAAACCGGTAATCTTGACTGGCCTGCGGGCCAATAACGACCTGCATATTGGCAACTATTTTGGTGCGCTGCTGCCACTTATTGATATGGCGCGGTCGCGGGCCGAAGAATTCCAAATCAATCTATTTGTGCCCGATCTGCACAGCTTTACGACGCCTATCGACCATACGCAGCTGCAAGCTCAGATATGGAACAATCTCCGGCTGTTTGCGGCTGCTGGCCTGCCGCTCGACCACCCAGATATACATATCTATCGCCAGAGCTATGTGCCAGCCCACAGCGAACTGACCTGGATACTCGATAACTTCACCGGTTTCGGCGAGATGTCGCGCATGACGCAGTTCAAAGACAAATCGGCCAAACTCGAGCAAGACCGTGTATCTGTTGGGCTGTTTAACTACCCGGTGCTGATGGCGGCCGATATTTTGCTATATGGGGCCGAATATGTGCCGGTGGGCGATGACCAGTCGCAGCACCTTGAATTTGCCCGCGATATCTCCACTCGGCTGAACAATCAGTTCGGCGAGCTGTTTACGGTACCAAAGCCCGTCAAAGACCAGCACGAATTCTTCGGCAAAGACCAGGGGCTGCGCATAAAAGATTTGATAGACCCCAGCAAGAAAATGAGTAAGTCTGACGCTTCCGACCGCGGCATTATCTTCCTCGGCGATAACCCGGACGACGCTGCCAAAAAGGTCATGGGTGCCACCACCGACAGCCATGGCAACATCAAATTCGATTTCGAAACCCAGCCAGGCGTCAGTAACCTTATCCAGATACAATCGCTTCTCCGCGGCCAAGAATTGCAAGAAACTATTCGTCACTGGGAAGGCAAGCCGAGCTACGGTGACCTAAAGCGCGAAGTTGCCGAAGCGGTGAAGGAGTTCCTAACTGACTTCCAGGCCAAACTAGGCAGCGTAAATGATGAACAACTAGCCGGCAAGCTAGAAGCCGACGAGCGGGCCATGAACGATGTCGCCAACACCACCCTGTTCCGCGTCCAACAAGCCGTCGGCCTTCGGCCACACGCATGAGTAACGTAGAATTTTCGCGCGCTGAGCGGCTGGATCACCGGGTGGTAGATATGCTGCCAAACCTGAGCCGGGCCTTTGTCGGCAAGTTGATAGAGCAGGGTAGGGTGACGGTAAACGGCCTGATGGTCGAAAAAGCCGGCTACAAACTCCGCCCCAGCGACGATGTAGAGGTGCAATACGACGAAACTCTAGAGGCGGTCATACCAGATATAACATTGCCGATTTTATATGAGGACGATGACTGTGTTGTTATTAACAAACCAGTCGGTGTGCTCACCCATAGCAAGGGCGCCTTTAACCCCGAAGCCACAGTAGCCAGTTGGCTGCGCAAGCGCATAGCTAGTGGCGCCTGGGAATCTACCACCGATGGCGCCGGCAATGCCCGGGCTGGTATTGTGCACCGCCTAGACCGTGCCACCAGCGGTGTGATGATTTGTGCCAAGACACCAGCGGCGCTCAGCCATCTTCAGAAGCAATTTAGCCAGCGTAAGGCAAAGAAGACCTATATCGCTGTCGCCAGCGGCCACCTGGCCGAAGCCCACGCCGTGATAGATATGCCGGTGGAGCGTAACCCCAAAAAACCCCAGACATTCCGTGTCGGCATCAACGGCAAACACGCTACGACCGAATATCAGGTGCAGAAGGAAAGCCCACACTATTCGCTGCTGCAACTGACGCCCAAGACTGGCCGCACCCACCAGCTGCGTGTCCACCTGAACCACCTGGGGCACCCTATCCTGGGCGATACTCTGTATGGTGGCAAACCGGCCGACCGTATGTTCCTGCACGCTCAGAACCTCGAAATCACCATCCCCAGCAGCGAACGGCTGACATTTACAGCGCCCCTGCCAGCAGTATTCAAGAAAGTCCTGAAAGATGACGCCTAAACCACTCCTGCATCCACTCACGACCCAGGCGCTGGCATCGTTTGCCGACAATCCCGGCCATGCCCTACTGCTGGTTGCCCCCACCGGCAGTGGCAAAATGCTAGTGGCCAATCAACTAGTAGCCGATTTGCTGCAGATTGCCCCAGAGTCCGTGGCTAGTCAGCCGTACGTCAAACATATCCAGAAAGATAAAGAACGCAGTATATCTATCGAACAGATACGGTTGCTCGAAGGTTTCCTGTCTCGCAAGGTGCCCGGCGGTGCTCGCCGCATCGTACTGATAGAAGATGCCCACCTGCTTGGTATTGATGCCCAGAATGCGCTACTGAAGACGCTGGAGGAACCGCCCATGGGCACGATAGTGCTACTGACAGTCGCTCAGGAGCGGGCGCTGCTGCCCACCATCCGCTCGCGGGCATCGGCGGTGGCTATTCGGCGGCCGACCCAGGCAGACACCAGCAGCTACTTTGCAGCCCAAGGTTTCGCTGCCCCGGCCGTCCAGCGTGCCTATGCCATGAGCGGCGGCTTGCCAGGCCTGATGCACGCCGTACTAGCGGATGACAGCGACCACCCACTAGTGCAGGCGGCCACTACGGCACGCCAGCTGGCTGGCGCATCGACCTTTGACCGCCTAGCTATGGTAGATGCGCTCGCTAAAGACCGCGAACACTGCCTAGAAGTTTTGGGCGTCTTGCAACAGATGGCGCGGGTAACACTGCGCAGCGGCAATGCGACACCGGTATGGCAGCGCATACTAACTGGATGCCACGAAGCAAGTAGTCAGCTGCTCAAAAGTGGGCAGCCAAAACTGGTGCTCACAAACCTCATGCTCTCCCTCTAAGCAGCCCATGCGAAGCTCAGGTAAAGCGTGTATACTATACATTCAGTATGTTAGAACTCGCGCTCGTTGCCGCCTTCGGCGCTTTCGCCTTTTATTACACCACGATTCGCGAGGATGAATTCGCCGGCGCTTCGCGCAAGGTGGGAGACCGCCTCGGCAAGCTTTGGGACATCGCCCACCAGGGTATGCGCGAAAACCGCTTCCTACGCGCCGAAAAAGCCCTACTAACTATCCTCAAGATCGACGAAAAGAACGCCGCCGCCTACAATCGGCTCGGTATCTTGTACGCCAAGCAGAAAGAATACCGTGACGCAATTGACTGCTTCGAGATCGCTTCCAGCATGGAAGCAACGCCGTCGAGCCTCCACAACCTCGGGCTTATCTACTACGAAACCGAAAACTATGAAAAAGCCGCTGTCGCCTTCGAGCAAGCGTTAAAACTAGAAGACAACCTGGCGGCTCGCCACGTAGCCTACGCCAAAGTCCAGGAAAAACTCGGTAACGACCGTGCAATGTTTATGGAGCTGGAAAAGGCCGCCGAGCTCGAACCCAACAAAGAAACCTACACACTGCTGCACAACGCCTTCGTAAGTCGTGGTATGGGCGCCGAAGCCGATATTATTGCCGACAAGATGAAAAAGATGATAGTTCCAGCTGGCCGGCCAAAACGCATCGTCCGCAAACGCCGTGTTGTTGTCTAGAGGGTTGGTTTATAAATAGGCAGATTGTACACCCGTAGCTAATACGTGGAAAAAAGTTATAAATACACTGGTAACTGGAGCCACCTGTCGGATTCGAACCGACGACCCTCAGTTTACAAAACTGATGCTCTAACCAACTGAGCTAAGGTGGCGTGTTACAGATGTAAATTCTAACAAAATCTAGGCCGTTTGGCTACTGCTTAATGCTAAACCGTCACATAAATGCAAAAAAGTGTTGACAGCCATAAGCGATATGGTATATTGCCAGTAGTAAGCAATCGCCAAAAACGAAAACTTACAAAAAGAAGGCCCAGGCCAAAAGCCGCAAGCCAACAGTCATATCCTTCTTGCAAGAAGAACATAAATACCGGTCAGATCAACCGGTATTTTTGTGTCTAACACTGGTCAGCAGGCCTATCCTCTGCTACAATCGTACAGTTACGATGCCGTCTTAGCTCAGGGGTAGAGCACATCCATGGTAAGGATGGGGTCCGGGGTTCAAATCCCCGAGACGGCTCCACAATTTACAACAAACCCGGGCAGTACGTCAGGGAAAAGAGCAGCCCGCCGAAATGAATTCCATTTCGCCGGCGCGATGAGAAAGACCGCAAGGTGTGTCTCATGTCCTATGCAGGGATACTCAAGTGGTCAACGAGAGGTGACTGTAAATCATCTGGCTTCGCCTTCGGGGGTTCAAATCCCTCTCCCTGCACCAATAAGATAGCCCGTCCATGTGACGGGTTTTCTTATTGGCATAGACTGACTTGAACGTCCGAGGGAAAGCCCGCGGGGTGAGAACTGCCTGTGGCATTTCGCAAGGGAACATTCCGAGACAAGCTATGCTTGTCATCGTGAACTTCCGGGCCTGCCGAAGGGAGGTCAAATCCCTAGTCACACCCCCGTCGTGACAGAATGCTCATGCTAATTGTAATAATTCCTACAGAGTTTTATCCCAGCATGGCGTGTAATGGAGATGTGCTCGGGGAGCAACAGCTCCGATAAAAATAGCGCATTGACGCCGAGCATTAAAAACCCCGCATTGTGGCGGGGTTTCTTTTTTATGACACAAACCTACGGTTTTTCTCATCGCGCCGGGGCTGGCGGAGTAAATCCGCGGACTCGGGCTGCTCTTTTCCCAGCCAAACAAGGGTTGAAGCAGGGGCTGTAATCTGTTAAAATTGTAGCTAATTGATCAATAACGTAAGGATACTGTAATGGCAAAAAAAGGTGACAAGCGCAAACTAGTCGGACTCGTCAGCGAAGAGTCTGGTGAGCGTATTTACTACACCAGCAAGAACACTATGAACACAGCCGAAAAGCTGAGTCTGAAGAAATACAGCCCCAAGCTGCGCAAGCACGTGATCTTTACAGAGACCAAAAAGAACCTCGGCCGCAACGAAGCACCAAAGCGCTAAGTAGTTTTCGATAGTAAACCTGAGACTAGCGGCCTGCCAGGCTCTTTTTTAGGTCTTTTTGCGGAGATCCAGGAGGGTGTTGATAAGCTCGGCGTGACTCCAGACGAGTGGCGTTACTGACAGTGGTGAACCATCGGATGGGTTGACCTGCTCGGATAACACGCCACTGTGCACAGTGTGGCCTATGGTCCAGTCTATGAGTTGCTGAGCGTGCTCGATATTGCCGGTGCGAATGTAATATTGGGCCAGCCACAGGGTGGTTACAAACCACGGGTTGCCTAGGTAGGCTGGGTTCGAGACAAAGTAGCTGTCGTGCTCGTAGCGCGGTACGCCGCCAGATGGTGATTTGTCCAGTAACTCATTTTCGATAGCCTGGAGGCTGCGCTGGACGCGCTCCTGGCCGAACTCATGCTGAGCGAACATCAGTACGCCGTACATGCTCGAAACATCCAGTGTATTGTCGAACTTTAGTGATCCATCCTCTTGTAGCAGATAACCCTTACGATAAGCGCCGCGGTCCTCATCGAACAAAACATCGGTGTTGGCGGCAATTTCTTTGGCCGCTTCGCGCCAGGTAACTGCGTCGTCTGGGTATTCGAACAGCTCGGCGAAGTCAGCTGCTGTTAGCAGTGCCTGGTATACCAGCGCCACGGTGTAGGTGTGGGTTAGGAACTTTTCTTCCCATAGGTCGTAGCTGGCGTGGGGGAGTTTGGTTTGCTCATCGCGGAAACTGGCCATAAAGTTAGCCGCTGGCTGGATAAGGGTGATATAGAGGCTGCTCACGAACTCTTTATCGCTACTCGTCGTTAAATACTCACCAAGCATATATATAACAGTGGCCGTTTCGTCCTCCTGGATTGCCAGCTCGGTATGGTTGCCGTGCAACATTGGGTGCCAAGTGCTACCGATAGCCCGGTCTGGCTGGTATTTATGCATTAGATAACCGTCGGCGGACAATATATCGCGGCAAAACTCAAAAAAGCGCTTCGGCTCATCGGTGTAGCCCAGCCGGATAAGTGGCCACATGGCGTAGGCACCGTCGCGCGGCCAGACATAACTGTAGTAGTCCCGGCCGTAGTTGTAGATGCTCGAGTCGCAGCTGGCGATGATTCCACCGCGTTTGTCGGTGTGGGCTTTGATCACCATCAATGATTTGTTGACCAGGCTGCGTTCGTTGTCCTTCAGTGGTTGCAACTCATCGCGGGCCGTGTCCAGCCAGGCATACCAATTGCTGCGCGTAGCGGCCAGACGAGTGGTTAGTGTGGCTTCTTTGACCTGACGGTGGAGCTTCTCGGCACTGTACTGCGAGTCGGCCGCCACAATCCAGTAATCGATAGTGTGTTCGGCGCCAGGTGCTAGCTCCTGGCTGAACCGTAGCACCGTGTCGACACCACCGTGCTCGACGGCGTTGCCACTGAGTTCGCCGTCCTCGGCGTCTTTGTAGGTGCCTTCCTTGCCCTCGATACCGTAGTTGCCGATAGAGAACTGGTCGAACCCATTGCCGTGCTGATCTTGGCCATAGATAAGCAGGCTGCAGCGGCCCTTGTAGTCCAGGATGTATTTGTCATCTGGCACATACAGTGCGGTGTCACCACGGCCACCGCGCGAAATTTCAAAGACTTGGTGCATAAAGAGCCGAATGGTACGTTCGTTGTCGCTGAGGTTTTTGATAGTAATCTGTCGGCAAAAGGCGTTTAGCTCGTGATCGACAAAATCGCTGCAGGTAAGTGATATGTGCAGTTGCTGATTGGTCATCTGGATATAACTAACCAGCGCGTCCTTTTCGAAATCCACGGTGATATCCCACGTTTGCGGGTCAACCCAGCTAAATTTACCATCGACCCAGACGCCGATCTTATGATCCATGCTGCGGGCCGTCGTGAGATTATCGAGCCCAACATACGGATAGTAGAAGTCGTGGACGAGCCCGGCTTCGTTTAGGCCGACTGTCAGGCTGCCGTTGCCGAGCATAACCGGGCGGCCCATTAGGTGCGCCTCCGCAAGTGTGTAGCCAGCAATTGTTTGTTCCCACCCATCAGGAGCATGATTATACCAGGACTCCCTTTTCGGCGAGGCGGAATTTCATATCGTGATAGGCATTCATAAATGCTATAAAGGCGTCGTAGGGGTTTTCGTATGGGCTAAAGTAGGCGTGAATATCACCGTCGTTGAACCATTTGGTACACATGTAGTAAAAATGGTCGCTGGTCTGGAGTTTGCGCCAATCATCTATCAATTTTAGGTCACCGCTCACCAGGATGTCTTCTTGCATGGCATAGAGAGCCTGAATAGCTGAAACCTGCATATTATTGCCAAGCCAGGCCGACAAGTCACGCTCTGTGTCAGCCCAGGTGATGGTTTGCGGCACATCTACGCGGTCGCGCGGTTGGTTGGTATCGATAACCTCCGACACTGTCATAAAGCTGTTACCATCACCCTTGAGCCATTCTTGCGGCAAGTGGTACAGGAAGTCGAAGATGCCAGTGTCATCCCACTGGTGCTCGCCAAAAGTCTCGTAGTCCATAAATAAGTTGAAGTTGGTAGCATCCCCAGACTCGTTGAGCCAATGTGTGAACTTATCGGCCGTCAGCGGCCAGCCAGCCCAGTTTTGGTCGCCGAAACGGAAGGCGATGTCATCTGATAGTTTGTAGTTTTTCATGAGCAGGCTAATGTTGTCGGTGTAGGTAGGCTGGTAGACAAAGTTTGGGCTGCGCCAGTTGAGGACCTTGTCCCAACCTTCGGCCAGGATGCCCTTGTAGCCGGCCTTGTCAGCCCAAAATGCCAGATCATTGTTGTACGCTAGCTCGGTGTTACGGAAAACTTGTGGTGTTTGGCCAAACAGCTGCTGGACCTTTTCGCGGTGCATCTGGACCTGGGCTTCGAATTCCGGCCGAGAATAGAAGAATGCCAGGCTGTGGTGATAGGTTTCGGCAACGATTTCGACGCGGCCTGTGGCCGTTAGCTCTTGGAACGACTGCAGGGCCTCTGGTGACCACTTTTCGAGCTGTTCTAGTACGGTGCCAGTGATAGATAAGCTCAGTTTAAACTCTGGGTAGTCGTGCAGCATTTGCAGTAGGCGCTTGTTGGTCGGTAGGTAAGATTTTTCGGCAACCTTGTGGACAATACGCTCGTTGTTGGTGCGGTCTTCGTACGGGGAGTCAAAATAAGCATGGTCTACCCCTGCATCAAAGATACTGTAGTGCCGCACCCGGTATGGCTGATGGACGTGCAAGTACAGGACGATAGCTTTGCTCATGCGATTGCTCCGGCTGCCACATGCTGCTCGTAGATACCAAATAGCTTGTCAGCGGTGCGATCCCAGCTCATACGGCTGAGTTCGACGCTCGCATTGGCCAAGAGTGTATCGCGCAGAGCATCGTTCTGGACCACGGCGGTGATCTGGTTGGCCATTTCGTTCACGTCCCAGAAATCAACCCGCAAGGTGTTGGCTAGCACTTCTTTGACGCCAGACTGTTTGCTTATGAGTGTCGGGGCGCCAAAACCGATAGCCTCTAGCGGCGCAATCCCGAATGGTTCCGATACGGATGGCATGACAAAAAGATCGGCAATCGCAAACGAGTCGCGCCACTGTTTGCCACGTTGGAAACCGGTAAAGATGACGTTTTGCGCAATACCCAGCTCGGCGGCTTGTTCGATAAGCTCAAAATACTGCTCGCCACTACCAACAACCAAGAAAAACGTCTTCGGCGCACGCTTGATAACCTCGCTGGCGGCGACCAGGAAGTTCGACAAGCCCTTTTGGATAGTCAGGCGGCCGACATTGGCGACCACGCGGTAGCCTTGGGCTTTCATGGCAGATAAGTATTTGTAGGCATTGTCGCCGTCGAGAGCAGTGAATGTTTCGTGGTCGACACTGTTGTGGACGACTTCGATTTTATCGGCGGGGATACCGTAGTCGGCGACAATCGCGTCCTTGGTGAGCTGGCTAACGGCGATAACCTTGTCGGCCAGCAACATGCTGGTAGCTTCTATCTCGCGTACCAATGGGTTGCCGTCATGGCCACCGGCCCGGTCGCGCTCTATGGAGTGCACATGGAGGATGAGTGGGCAGCTAGACCGGGCTTGCTTGGCGCGCAGTGCTGCCCGGAAGGTTAGCCAGTCGTGGGCGTGAATAACATCGTATTCGGTGTTCAGCGCTATGCGTGCCACGGCGTCTTCGAACGCCATCTGCTGGCCGACGATATCAACATGTTCTTCGTGGCCGTCATCAAAAACGTATTTGTAGCTATCATATGCGCCAGAATTAGTCATCACGACTTTGGCTCCCTGGGGGTGTGCAGCGGTAACTTTCATAAAATCTTCTTCGAACGGCGCGTGGTATGGCAGTATAAATTCGATATCGACAGGTTTTTTTGCGAGAGCTTTACAGAGATGGTAGCAGGCCACGCCTAGTCCACCGCTATTGTGAGGAGGTAGCTCCCACCCGAGCATTAGTATCTTCATAACCCTCTGCAGTTTTTCTCTTACATTTGTTTGCCTTCATTTAAACAGAAGTACCTCTGAAGCACAAGGGGTTTGACGTGTGATTTCAATCGGATTTCTTACAACTAGCAGTAGGCGGCTAGTTAACTAGCATTACAAGGCTAGTTTTGGGAGTCGTCTCTCTGGAGGAGTTGCGACAAATAATTTGAGATAATTTGGTGTTAGTTACGCGGATGTTCAAAAATAATGGCAGGG
>JBBQTW010000032.1:0-10008 GCA_038234505.1 Saccharimonadales bacterium (SeqCode)
CCCCTTCACAGGCTGCTAGGCTGCGGCTTACTTCGTAGCTGAAATCAACATGCCCTGGTGTGTCTATCAGATTTAGCTCGTAGCCTTTGTACTCCATGCGCACCGGGGCGAGCTTGATAGTAATACCCTTCTCACGCTCCAGGTCCATGCGGTCCAGTAGCTGGGCTTTCATGTCGCGCTTATCAACAGTGCCAGTCAATTCCAGCAAACGGTCGGCCAGCGTCGACTTGCCATGGTCTATATGCGCAATTATGCAAAAATTGCGGATGTGGTCCAGTTTCATTAATAATCATTATAACAGAGGTGCTAATATACATTGTTGCTTTTTATACTATATTGTAGAATAATATTGTTATGACAGCACTCCGAACGGAACTTATTCAACTGCCGCCCGAACCTACAACCCCTGGTGATGCGTTTATAGGGGCTATACGACATCTGCATCTTGTTGGCCAACAGGATCCAGAAGCGATTTTGCGCGACTCGGACAGCCGCTACGCCGAGGGTGGCCTTCTCGCCCACCTGAAGCCAACTGTGATAACTGCGTTGCATAATGCCACCGCTAGTGCGGTAGCCGAGCTTAACCAGGAGCAGCAACACACAGCTGACGTGCTGACGGAACTAACGGAATTACACTGTTGGCAAAGAGTCAATATAACCCCCCGCAATTTCGGTCAGCCAGTTGTTTTTAGAAACCCAAACCTCACCTACCCAGTGCGGGCTCGAGGCTTTCGCACATTCCTCATGGGCCTGCCTACGATCAATGAGAGTGGTTATTATTTCCCAATACAAGGCAGTGTCAAAAGCCGGCGCAGCTTACCGCCGACACAATGGATGCGTGTCATCGACGGCGCCGGTAGTCCGTTGGTTAGTCTAGACTTCCGTCAGCGCTACTAGTTTATTTCACCGACAGCTCGACATTGACCGGGCGGAGGATGATTTTCTTTAGCCGAGAAATGACCGGGCGGGCTTCTTCTAGCCCAAACAGTGCAGACATGCCGACATGCACTCCAAAAATTATTGATGCAATCAGCAGTAGCTTGCCCCCAAGGGTAAAGATACCAATATCGTTAATCCCTAGCGGGTAGAGCGAAATCATAATAAACCCAGAAACGACGCTAAAGCCGGTAACAGAGACAATGCGGACGATACCGCCCAAAAACGGTAGGTCAAAAAGTTTGTGGTCGCGGAACAGCATGATTATTACTAGGATGATAACTTCTGTGGCAGCGACAATAGACTGCGCCAGCGCGAGGCCAGACACGCCGTAACTACTAGGCTGGGACAGCTTCCAGGCCAAAAAGACGTTAAAACCGATGGTAAATATCGACACGAACAGCGGTGTTTTGGTGTCTTTCTGGGCATAAAACCAGCGCGATATTATCGAATACAGCACCCGGAAAAATATCGCTGCTGTTAGAAACCCGAAAATAAGGGCTATATCGGAGTTGTTGTTGGTAAAAATCAAGCGTGCTAGGTAGCCTCGGGTAAAGTAGGCAAAAACGATAACTGGCAGCGTTAGCCATATCATAGCCCGCATAATCATCAGGAAATCTTTGCGGAACAGGTCGGGACGCCCCTGGCTCAGGCGCTGGTTCAGCCGCGGAAAGGCCGCCGTAGATATGGCTGTGCCGATAAGCAGGATGGGCGCAGTGTGCAAGACGTAGGCGTTACTGTAGTTGCTGATGGCGGTGGCGCCGCCGAGCGCTTTGTTGGAGGCAAAGTTGATCTCTACAATGCTCTGGAGCTGGTCCATGCCTTGGTCTAGTGACCGGGGCGGCAGCTGCTTCAGCATGGAGCGGAATTCGCGGTTACGCCACAGGATTTTTGGATGCCAGTGGAAATCGAGTCGCTTGGAGCCTATCACCACGACAATCAGCTGGAGGATTGCCCCTGCCAAAGCCCCAACACCCAGACCGACTATGCCAATATTATGCCGGAAAGCATAGATACTGAGGATAATCGACACATTATAGAACAGTGGTGCGATAGCGTAGAAAAAGAACCGTCCCATCGTTTGCTGAGTACTCGTAAGGATCCCGGACACAGTGAATAGTAGCGGGTTCAGCGCCAAAAAGCGCATCAGAGTTGCGGCATTGTGCAGCTGCGCTGGTTCTAAGCCCGGGGCAACGACGTGATGAATAAGCGGCTCGGCGAACAGCAATATGATAACCGCCACGCCGGCCATGATGATAGCCAAAAAGTTCAGTAGACTGGCCGAAAGCTCCCAGACACCCCTGCGGTCACCCCGGTGCAAGCGATCGGACAAGTACGGCATAAAGGCCACGCCGAGCGCCCCGGCCGCGATAGTGTAGAAAAAGAAGTCTGGGATACTGAAAGCCGCAAAGTAAACACCAGCATTCTGCGCAGCATCGACGTGGGGGCCGTTGAAGTTGGCATTTATGAGCTTGGTGCGCATAAAACCCAGTACCTGGCCGATAAGTGATGTGGCTATCAGGAGCCCGGCCACATTGGTAAGCGACACGCGTCGGGCTTTTCGCGGGGCGGTGGTGGATGGGTTCATAGGCTCCGTCTAGTATAGTCCCCTGGGCTGTAGAGCTAAAGGTTTTAACACCGTTTTTGCTGTATTTTGCACGCCGATTGGCGAATTATTGCAGGCTAATTTCACCGCTGCCACTGATTTCTTGGGGTTCGGATGGATTTGCTGGCTTGTTTACGGCTGGCTGGTCGGCATCGGTTGGCTTTTTCTTGCGCTTGCGGGTGCGTTTGCGCTTTGGTTTGTCGGTTTCGGTTGCTGGCGAGACTTGACCTCCCAGGGCGGCAGTAACGGTTCGGGCAATTTTGTCGGCAGTGGTCGTGGGCGCAGCGGCAGGTTTTGGAAGCTGCTGTACTGGCTGAGGCAGCGCTGCCGGGGGAATTACTGGCTGTTTGGCTTTGGTTTTGTCACCATCACTCAGGTAGCGCTCGTGCACATAGCGCTCCACAAAGTCCAAATTCATGGCGTACTCGCGCCGGCTGCGCTCTACAATATGCGCCGTGTTATCGGCCTGGCGTGGCGGCAAGTTAAGCGAAATTGCCGAAAATGCCGGCACCTTTTCGCCCTCGATAGTCATGCTCGTCACAAAATGCCGGTTGTGCATATGTACTAGGTCGTATTCTTCGAATTTTGGCTCAAAGTAGCGCATCATTCCACGTGCATCGTCCGCACCCATACGGAAGGCGATAATACTGCCGACGTTGCCAAAGACAGCGTCCTTGACCTCGATACTCATCTGGGCGATATACTGGTTGGCAACCGTCAAGTTCAGACCGTACTTGCGGGCTTCGGACAAAATAGTCGCAAACGAGTCGGTCGCAAAGTTCTGAAATTCGTCGACATACAGGTAGAACGGACTACGCTCGCTGGCGGGGATATCAGCTCGGCTCATGGCAGCCAGCTGGATCTTTGTAACCAGCAGCGCACCCAGCAAGGCTGCATTGTCCTCGCCCACCAACCCGCGCGACAGGTTTACGATTAAAATCTTGCGCTGGTCCATAATGGTACGGATATTAAAACTGCTCTTCGGCTGGCCGATAATATTGCGGACCAATGGGTTGGCCGTGAAGGCCCCGACTTTGTTCAATACTGGTGCCACGGCCTCGGCGGCAAATTTATCATTCCAGCTCGCGAATTCTATCGTCCAGAAGTTACGCACCACCGGATCTTCGACATATTTCAGCACGTCCTGACGGAACCGCTTGTCGGTCAGGATACGGGTAATATCCAGCATAGTGGCGTCTGGGTAGTCTAGTAACGCCAGCAGACTGTAGCGCAGGATGTACTCCAGCCGCGGCCCCCAGGACTCGAACATGCGCTTCAGCACCCCTATCAGCTCTGACACGGTGTGCGATTTCAGCTTCGGGTCGTAGACTTCCATCGGGTTGAAAGCTATCGGGAATTCAGTATCAGCCGGGTTGAAATATATAACATCCCCGGCCCGCTCGGGTGGTATTCGCTGCAGGACATTTTGGGCATAGTCACCGTGCGGGTCGATAACTGCAAAACCATAGGGACTATAAATGTCGGATATAGTCAGCAACTCCAACATACCAGATTTACCCACGCCGGTCTGGCCGATGATATACAGGTGCCGTCCGCGGTCGGTGCGCGGCATGCCAAACATCGTGTTGTGGCCCCGGAAGTTCGTGGCCGCGACGGGGCTGATTTCGGGATTGTGCTCGGCCACCACTATCGGCAAATTGGCCGGCGGCTCGGCAGTCTGGCTGCTGGCCCACAGGATATATGGCGTCTCTACGGTGGTGTGCGGCAGGTGGTAGAGCGTAGCTACTTCCTCAATATTCATAATCAATCCCACCTTTTGCATAGTACGTGCTCGGTACTGACGCACTACGTTCATATCACTACTCACCCGGCGCTGTTCGAAGCCGTTCAGGTAGGTTGTATTGAACTGCTTGTAGCTGGCAATAATAGATTGCATATGCAGCCTGGCCTGTGGGCTAAGGGCATGGCCGCGGTAGACAATCCGTACGCTGGTCTCGAACGCCAGTTTCTGAGTTTTCTCCTCGGCGGCGCTGGCCCGCAATTGCTCGTAATCTGTCAGTTTAGCGGTCTCGGACTTAGCTTCCGGCGGCGCCCACAGCGCGGTTATCAGCCCGGTGGTTTTCGTACTGGACTTGCCGCGCAAGCCTGCAGCGTAGTGCTCGGACTTTTGGTGCCATTTGGCGTGGGCCGGCCGCACTACCAGCTGTATCCAGGCTTCTTCACCGGCATCGAACTTCGCTAGCGTAGCGGTGATGGCCGCCAGTGGGTCGACTTCGAAACTCTGAAAGGTTTTTATCGGCAATGGGTCAGCCGCTACAAATTTCATTTCTGTTACCAGGGTAGTGGCAAAGCTATCGTCCGGCTCCAAAGTGTAGTCTGGAACCTCCGAAATCTGCACGCTGGGGTACTGGGCATAGATCTGCTCTTCGACAAAACTCTTGAGGTAATTCGGCACCCAGACATAGAAGCCGATGCGCTTATTGATAGCCGCAATTTCGAAGCTGATGCGCTCGCGCATTGCGCCCTGGAACCGCTTGTTGCTCGGCAGCGTCAACAGCCCCTGCAGACTGGCAAACATCTGCTCGGCGGCAAGCTCCTTCTGGTCGTTGGTGCGGGGCACTTGCAATAGCAATACCACGCCACTGTCGTCGTGTTCACTACGGGGTTGTTGCTTGCTCAGTATTCCAGCCATATATAAATTCCGCCCACCTGGGCAGGCTTAAGCACTATTGTCGCACTTTTCACCCTATAAATACAGTAGTCAAACCTGGTCCATGGTATTGACTTTTTATCGTTCTTATGCTAATATACTACCGTTTCGTGAGATTAAGTTCTCCGAAGCACCTTAACAGTTCTCTGTTAGCAATCTCCTTGCTGGTAGTGTGGTTGGTGATAGGCGTACGAAATGCCTTCGTACCCCTGTTTCCAACCACAATTTGTCCATTCCGGACACCAACCCAAGGAGACACATGAACACCCAAGTAACGGCACCTGACTACTTCAGCGCCTACCGCATCACCTCAGTCACGCGACCGAACATGCCGGCAGGACTGCGCACAGGTTTCGGCCAGTTCACGAGGCAAGTACTCGAGCAAGCGGACGCGGAAGACTTCGGGTTCTACGCCGATGACTTCTTTAAGTCCATGAGGGGTGACCAGCTCACTACTGAGGAGTTCATGCTCCAAGGTGGCGACGGTCGCGACACATGGTTCGACATCAAGCCGATCGTCCCCATACCCGGTGACGACCCGCGTGACCTGCTAGATGAAGAAGACGACGACCGCTGGGGTCAGTGCATGCGTTGCGAACGCAATCTGACCGAGAGCGAAGCCGCCCTCAACGACACCTGCGAAGGTTGTCGACCAATCGTCTACGCAGAGCATGCTGCCAAGCAAGAGCGTCTGGCCGAAGAAGCAGAAGAGCGTCGTCGCTACCCCGAAGAGTCGGATGACGACTACGACGAGCGCTACTAGGCGAACAGAGAACTGCCATTCAGGTGGGTAAGATTATTGTCGTTATGACAAAAATCCCAACCACCTGCAGTTCCCCAAGATCATGAAGGTTTCGTGATTTTAGAGAATTGATAATCAAAAATATGCTCGGATTTACTCCGAGCATATTTTTTCATTTGTCAGGAAAGAGCAGCCCGACAAAATGTACTATTTTGCCGGCGCGATGAGAGAACCTATCTCGGTTCTCTCATTACTCGTTATCTAGTACAGTGCGGCTTCTTTGGGCATTGTGGTGCCCTTGAACAGCTCGGCGACTTCTTTGTCTTCTAGTGTTTCTTTGTCCAGCAACTTATCTTTCAATTCCTCTAGTTTTTTGACATTGGCCTTGATGACGGCCCGGGCACGAGTGGCTGCTTCGGTGATGAGGCTCTCGACTTCTTGGTCGATAACCTTGGCAGTGTCATCGGAATATTCGCGTTCGTGCATGATACGCTCCATCATGATGCCATCTTCGACGTGGAAGACTTGGTCGCGGAGCTTGTTGCCCATGCCCTGATTTACCACCATGTCACGGGCGATTTCAGCGGCTTTCTGCAAGTCATTGCCGGCACCAGTTGTGACACGTTCTTTGCCATAAATAACTTCTTCGGCAATACGGCCACCGAGTGCCCGCGCCAGGATATCCTTGAACTCGATAATGCTGGTGTAGCTGCGGTCTTCGGGCGGTAGGAACCACGTCACCCCACCGGTGCCACCACGTGGGATGATAGTGACTTTGTGGACGGGGTCGCTGTCTGGCAGCACATGACCGACAATTGCATGGCCAGCCTCGTGGTAGGCAGTTATTTCTTTCTCTTTATCGTTCATGATTTTATTCTTGCGTTCCGGACCGATAGCTACCCGCTCAAACGCTTCGGTGACGTCGGACTGGGCTATCTGTGAGTGATTGTTACGAGCCGCGATGATTGCTGACTCGTTAGCAATGTTAGCTAGGTCTGCACCGGACGAGCCAGCCGTTTTGGCGGCCAAGGCGTCGATATTAACTTCTTTAGCAAGTGGCTTTTTGGCAAAGTGGACCTGCAATATAGCAGCGCGGTCCTTGCGGTCTGGTAGGTCGATACCGACTCGGCGGTCGAAACGGCCAGGACGCAGCAGCGCTGGGTCCAGCACATCGGCTCGGTTCGTAGCAGCTAGGACGATAACATTCTGACCTTGTTCGAAACCATCCATCTCTACCAAGATCTGGTTGAGCGTTTGTTCGCGCTCGTCGTGTCCACCGCCCATACCGCTACCACGGCGACGGCCGACAGCATCGATTTCGTCGATAAAGATAATGCACGGTGCGTTCTTCTTGGCCTTGGCAAACAAGTCGCGGACACGACTGGCGCCAACACCGACGAACATTTCGACAAATTCTGAACCAGAAATGCTAAAGAACGGTACATTGGCCTCGCCGGCGACGGCGCGGCTGAGCATCGTCTTACCAACACCAGGAGGGCCAACTAGTAGTACGCCCTTGGGGATTTTGGCACCAACACTCGAAAACTTCTTGGGGAACTTCAGGAACTCGACAACTTCTTCGAGATCTTGCTTGGCTTCGGCCTGGCCAGCGACATCCTTAAACGTCACCTTGTCCTTTTCGTTGCCATAGAGGCGGGCACGAGACTTACCAAAACTAAGCGCTTGATTGCCCTGCCCCTGGGCACTGCGCAGCATGAAGTACAGCAGGCCACCGATAAGGATAACTGGCACGATAGATTCAGCTAGAGTGACCCAGCCAGAAGTACCACTGGATATGGCTTTCGGCTCGATAGTAACCTTGGAGTAGTCGAAACCTTCGTCCTTAAGGGTGGCATTTGGCTCGAGGTATGAGCGGAGGGTGGCCTTCGCTTCACCCTTTTTGGTGATTTGCAGTTCATTGTTGATAACGATAATTTTACTGTACTGGCCACTGTTGGCTTGTTGGACGGCAGTGGTTATCGGGATGCTTTTAAGCACATTGGGCTGGTTGGAAGCGGCGATAACTATCAAGCCAATAAGTACCAGGAGAGCAATAAAGCCGGCGTTTTTCATGCCACGGCGGTTGGTATTTTTGGGTCCTTTGCTGCGCAGGGGTGGTTTATCCATAAGTCTTCCGATTACGTAATTTAGTCATTATATAGCGTCGGCATCGGCGTTGTAGGGAGATTATTAACAACAGTCCCTCACGCGCGCCTGCTTGCTGGTAACGATTATAGACCCGTCGGCGAGGTTTGGCTAGCGCTCCGGGTACTCGAGTGCCAGATTGTGCGTGCCGACGCGCATACGATGGCCCCGGACAATATCGACCGCCTTGCCGGGCTCGGCAGTTTTGGCAGCAACAGACAGGCGTTCCAGTGTCCGGTGGTCAAAATCCCGTATGTGGTGGCTCCGCAGCCAACTGGCAATAACTTCGCGGCTGACAGCGTGCGGCAATAGGATAAACCACTCCCGGTCCAATCCGTTGTCTTGAGCCTGGGAGGACGGACCTCCCGAAGCTGGTGTAACGTCGGTGATGATTTTATCGATTTCTGGATTGAGCTGGCGCATACGCAGTGCTACATCGAGTAACCGGGATTTGTCGGCGTCAGACCAGCTGGGCAGCATATCGTGCCGAATACGATTGCGCAAAATGTCAGTGCTGAGGTTGGTGCTATCTACCCGCCACTCCAAGCCGTGGCGTTTGGCATAATCGATTATCTCCGTCTTTGGCACATCCAGTAGCGGGCGGATGATACCCTCGCCGTTGGTCAGCGAGCTGAGGCCCTTGCGACCAGTGCCACGGAGTAGATTTATGATAGCTGTCTCGAGCACATCATCCTGATGGTGAGCGGTGAGAATTGCCTCTGACTCGCTGGCTGCCTGAACTTTGCGCAGAAAATCGTATCGAGCTGTCCGAGCCTCGGCTTCGCTGGCGCCTGGGCCCAATCGACCCTTGTCATAGGCAAATGGCACCCTGTAGCGGCGAGCGAGGCCCTGGACGTGGGTTCGGTCGAGGTGCGAATCATCGCGAATACCATGGTCAAAGTGCGCCACCACCAGTTGCGCACCAGGGTGCAGGCGCAACAGGTCTAGTAGTACGACACTATCAACTCCGCCGCTGACAGCGATAACATATTTGCCTGGTTTCACCTGTATTTTCATATATAGTAAGTGCTTATGAAGCAATTATACTTCGTTCGCCATGGCGAGAGCGAACTAAATGCTCGGCACGTCTTTGCCGGGCAGACCGATACACCGTTGAGCGGCTTAGGCCGCGAGCAGGCTCAGGCAGCTGGTATCCACGCCAAACTCCTGCATTTTGACGTTATTGTGTCATCGCCGCTCAAACGCGCCCTGGAAACCGCCCAACTGATTGCCAAGGAGATAGCGTATCCACTGGATAACATCCGCGAGAACGACATATTCAAAGAACGCTCGCTGGGTGCGCTGGAGGGTCAGTCGTGGGACGAGGTAGATGAAAACCATGCCACCGCCGCTGGTATCGAGACGTGGGAGACTTTGCTAGTCCGGGCCCAGTCCGGGCTCGCCTACCTGCAGGCTATCGAGGACGATATCGTGCTACTCGTCGGGCACGGCTCATTCGTCCGGGCGCTGCAGACAGCTATCGACCCTCTGGGTAGCTACCCAGAGCCGCCGAACGCCCGCATAGTACAATTGATATAAATGAAACACCTTTACTTCGTACGTCATGGACTCAGTGAAGCCAACAAGGCCGGCGTCTGGTCAGGCCAGCGCCAAACCCCACTGAGCGACGAGGGTCGGGAGCAAGCCCGCGAAGCTGGTGAAAAGGCTAAAGATCTGCATATCGACATGATAGTGTGCTCACCATTCGACCGGACTGTCGACACTGCGCGCATTATTGCCGAGCTTACCGACCTGCCTACCGACAAAATTATTCCCAATAACCTGTTTATCGAGCGGGGCCTCGGCGAACTTGAAGGCAAGCCCTGGCACCTGGAGCACAGTATCGACGACTACGAGGGTGTCGAGGCCAGAGCTTCACTGTTTTCGCGTATGAAATACGCCTATGAA
>JBBQTW010000033.1:0-9926 GCA_038234505.1 Saccharimonadales bacterium (SeqCode)
TGCCGCGTGGTACTACTACTGTACGATTTTACTTTCACAATATTCCACCCGACCCGAGTAATCCGGGCAGACCGCTGGCCGGGACGTCCGTATTTACTAATAACTATGTGCACTTTGATCTTCAGGGAGACATGTATTGCCCGGGCTATGTGGGTCCAGCGCCCGCGATGAACAAGCGCGACCGGCTTGTGGGCGGCTACTATGCACCTGGCGGCAATGGATACGACAATGCCACAAGCAAAACTACGCTGCTTGCAGGCGACCAGGTGACTAACTTCTACCTAACGGATTATAGTGGAGCAATACCGACGGGATACACTACCCCTGTACAAATACTAGGTAGTGTAGGCGAATACCGCACTGGTTCTGCCTACTGTGATTCGTCAGGGGCAAATTACACGAAGCGAGTTAACCTCAGCCCCAACGACCTCTTTCACGAGCCAGGCTTCCCAGCAGATGTGTTTTATGCTGAGCTTAATGTCGTGCCGATAGTCAACCTACATGGAAAGAACTTTGGTCCTACGTATGGTACTTGCGCACCAGCTACACCTAACCAGTGCGAGGGCGTTACAAATTCATTTCGCGCGGTCTTTGATACCAGCGAAGCAGACGGTGGTACGTACAAAGAAATTGGCAGTGGGTCAAGCGGTGATGACTTTAACGATACGTTTAGAAACAACGAACCAAGTAATGACAATATCGGTACGCCTACCGCAGCCCTACACTACAGTGTCGATGCACGATTTGGGGCAGATTGCAGGGTAGTCAATGGCAATACGGGGCCCTACCATATTGTGCTCTATGATGTGGATGATAGCCGTAATGCTGGCGATATAATCAAGGCAGAGCTAATACGACACCATACTAACGCAGGTGGCACCCAAGTTACCCAGGCACTCGTAGGTGGACTGGTGCCAAGCAACAAGTCCGGGGGTACTGCGGGAACATGGAGTGGTGATCTGGGCGCAGCCTGGAAGCCGCAGTATAGCGATGGGTATGCAGTAAAAGTCGACCAGTCGAGTGATAGTTACGAGACCTTAAATTTCACTGCTAGCAGCGGCGACACCTACGAGTTCTATTTGTTGGAGATACGCTCAGATCTTGTTAACCAGATTGGCGTGCCTTTTGACAGCGTGTACTTTGGGAACCCATGCCATGCTGCTGTCCAACCCGAGGTGTCTATAACACAACCCAACGTTCAGCCTAATAGCTTGGTGACTATGAACGCTGATCTCCGCAACACCGATAATGTGGATATTAAGCAGGCAGATTCAGTACGTAGAGCTTGGTACGATGCGAACGGAAATGGCTTGTTGGATGGTACAGAGGTAGCGTCTGCCCCGTACGGCCAGACGGATGCACCAACGAATACACCCGTACCAGCCAACAAGATTGTTGGTAATGGGGCGGCACCGTTCCCGACGTGGAACATACAAGTTCCCGCTAATCCCGCGCTCGGAAGCAATATGTGTACGCAACTGTTTATTATCCCCGGGTCAGTCAATCCTTCTGGCGCGGATGTTGGACCCATAGCAACCACTTGCGTTCCTATCCAGCAAGCAGCAGCGAAACCATATTTCTCGGTATTGGGAGGTGATGTCGCCGTTGGTGCCGGGATTGGGGCGTGTACACCGCACTCGCCGATATCTGGAACAAGTATTTACGGCAATAATGCTGGCGGTCCACCGAACCCTTACAATGGCTCCGGTTCTCAGTTGGCCGCATTGACACTCGGGGTTATCAAAAACTTTGCAACCGACAAGTATCAAAACGGGCAAACAGGTGCGACCTGGTTTGATACCCTGACGGGCTCGACGGCACCGATTGCTGAATCGGGCAGGAACCTGAGCTTTGCAAACTATCCGACCAATGGCCAGTATGGATCCTCGGCTGGTTTCACTAACTGGTGTTTGGATGATTACTATGGCAATGTAAAGCTGGCTGGTGCGAACGGGCTCGCAGCCACGACTACCGTAGCTAGTATTAGGCCCGGTGTTAATACCTATACAGGCACTTTTCTTACCATTGGCGGCGGCATGATGCCAGCTGGCCAAAAGTCAGTCGTTAGGGCTACCGGGGACGTGTATATTACCGGGAGTATATTGTATGGGACCCCGGCAACCCCGGGCGATATTCCATCGTTACAGGTCATTACGAATGGCAATATTTATGTGGCCGGTGGACTGGGCGGCGGTGTTACCGAGCTCGATGGCTTTTACGTAGCGCAAGGTCGGCTGGTAGGTGGCGTACAGACCGGCGGGCTGTTTGTAACGTGTTCGGGGCTGGTAGGTGGCTTGCCAAAAGGCCTAGATACTACTAATACAGCCACGGCGACGCTGATAAGCAACTGTGGTGCCAGGTTGACTGTTTATGGCTCTGTTGCTGCGGGTATGGCGCTGGTTCCTAACAGAACTAGCGGAGACTTTATGGGTGCTTCAAGCCAGCCAGAAGCCCCAGCCGAAGTCTTCTACTACAATCCGCAGGCATGGCTGGCGGCACCGCCAGCAAGTGGGGGACTCGGTAAGTGGCAAGCAGTCACTAGCCTACCGCCAATTTTGTAAAACAAGTAAAAAACTTGCGCTTATAGCGGGCGCTCAGATATAATTCAAACCATACGAGTCCTACAGGTGTTTAGCCAGTTATGGACGAAAGGGTGCGGACAACAAATGACAGCAAAAAATCAAAAATCAGCGAGGCTCGCATAGCATGAGCTTACTGAGTGGGGTATCGTCGTTCTTTGGCCTGGATATTGGGACCACCGCCGTGCGTTTGGTAGAACTGCGCAACACCGGCCAGACCAAGACACTGGTAAAGTACGCTTATGTTCCGATTGACGTAAAACTGGCGCAGAGCGACTCCAAGGCGACGCAGCAGCAGCTAGCACAGGTAATCTCCAACCTAGTATCCGAAGCCGGTGTAACGACCAAGCACGTCGCTGTTGGCTTACCATCGAGCCGGGTGTTTACCACCGTGGCCGATGTAGACCGTTTGCCACAGGGCGAACTTGGCAAATCTATCATGCTCCAGGCCGACTCACTTATCCCAACGCCTCCAGACCAGACGAAGATAGACTGGGCGCTACTCGGTGATTCGCCAAAGGACAAAAACAAGCTCGAAATCCTGCTATCCAGCGTACCCAACAAGTTTGTCGAGGAACGGCTCGACCTAATAGAGTCAATCGGCCTCAATGTCATCGCGTTTGAACCCGACAGCCTGGCGTTAGCCCGAGCCATGACGCCAGTTGGCGACGCTTCGGCCCAGCTGGTACTCGATGTCGGCCAGATTAGTACCGACCTAGTTATTACCATGAACGATGCGCCACGCCTGGCGCGCTCTATCCCGACCGGGGTAGAGGCTATAGTCCGAGCGGCTCAGCAAAACCTCAATGTCGATGACAAACAGGCTCAGCAGTTTGTGTTCAAATTTGGTGCCAGCAAAGACAAACTAGAGGGCCAAGTCTACCAAGCAATTATCGGTACTATCGACCTGCTGGTCGGCGAAGTCGACAAATCTATCAAGTTTTTCCAGGCCCGTTACCCAGAGGCCAAGTTGGAGCGTATCATCGTGACTGGTGGGGCATCGACTATCCCAGAGTTCCCATTGCACCTGGCCAACAAATTCGGCACAAATGTCGAAATCGGCAACGCCTGGCGCAATGTCGTATTTTCGACAGAGCGACAGAACGAGCTACTGGCAGTATCTAATCAATTTGGTGTGGCTGTCGGCCTAGCGGAGCGATCGGAATGATTCAATTTAATCTACTCCCAGCGGTCAAACAGGAATACATCAATGCTCGCCGTACCAAGCAGTTTGTGATACTCATATCATTCGTGGCAAGCGCTGCCGCGATTGCGATCATGCTCCTGCTGCTTATCACCGTCGATATTGTGCAGAAAAAAAGCCTCAGCGACGCTAACAGCGACATCAAGCGCTACAGCGCCCAGCTGAAAGCTATTCCAGATTTGGATAAGATTTTGACCGTTCAGAATCAGCTGAATACACTAACTAGTCTTCATGAGCAGAGGCCGGTAGTTTCGCGGACCTTCACCTATCTGTCGCAACTCACCCCAGGCACCGTCTCCATAAGTTCCTATGCTGCTGACTACACTGCAAATACCATGACAATAGCTGGGGAGGCGTCTTCGCTAGACCAGGTTAATGTCTATGCGGACACCATGAAGGCCACGAGTTACAAAACCGATGCTAGCAGCACTCCCAAAAAAGCTTTTAACAGCGTAGTTTTATCGTCGTTCGGGCGTGACAGCAAAGGTGCCACCTATACACTTAGCATTGGGTTTGACCCCGCAATTTTCAGCGGACAGAACGAAGCGACGCTTAACGTTCCAAATCTGGTAAACAGTGCCCAGCAGCAGTTATTCCAGAAGCAGGCGGAGAACTAGTTATGCCAAGCAAAAATATCACTACCAAACGAGCACTTATCGACCGAGCTAATAGTTCATTGGTGGTTATCGCCGGAGTGGCAGCATTCCTGACCGTATTCTGCCTGATAGCCAGCAAGACATTGATAAGTCAGGCGGCCTACCAAAACCGGGTGCTCAAGGCAAAGCATACTGCAGTTACACAACTACGGAGTGACATCACGGCGGGCAATCAGCTGGAAACGGCCTACCAAGCGTTTACGAGTACAACCCAAAATGTTATTGGCGGGGACCCGCAAGGTGGCGGCGCCAAAGACGGTAATAATGCCAAGATAATTCTCGACGCCTTACCAAGTACATACGATTTTCCGGCTCTCGCGACTAGCCTGGAGAAGCTCATTCAGGATACAAGCGGACTGACAATCACGACAATCACTGGTACCGATGACGAAGTAATACAATCTGCTAAAACAACCAGCGCTACCCCGCAGCCGATTGCGATGCCGTTCCAAGTTGGCGTAAAAGGTAGCTACCAATCCATCCAAGCTTTTATAGGTGAGTTTGAACATTCTATCCGCCCATTCCAGATACAGTCCGTGACTTTGGCGGGTGACCAGTCCGATATGACCATTACTATCACGGCCCAGACGTATTACCAGCCCGCTAAATCGCTTAATATCGGCACAAAGGTTGTGAAGTAATGAAGCAAAAAGATATCGCTACTATCATCGTTATTGTTGCGATAAGTGCAGTGCTTTCGTTTGTGATCTCTGGCAAAATATTTGTGACCTCCGCAAATCGCCAACAGAAAGTCGAAATTGTCGACGTTATTGATAGTAGCTTCCAGACACCGAGCAGCAAATACTTTAACACTGCCTCTATCGACCCTGCGCAACTTGTGCAAATCTCTAGCAATAACAACCAGAATCCGTTTAATAACAAAAGCCAGTAAGCTGGGGCTGCGAGCGTGAAAGTGCTTTCTGCGAACGCCCAGACGCAGGTCGAAGACGTATTGGTCTCCGACGGTGTGCTGACGCAGCAAGATCTAAACGAGATCAAAAAAAAGGCTGATGCCGACGGCACACCACTGCTCGGCGCACTCGTAGACAGCGGCAAGATTAATGACGAACAGCTGACCAAAGCGTCGGCCCAGGTTGCCAAAATACCTTATGTTAACCTGACAACTGCCAAGATTGATCCAAAAATCCTGCAACTGCTGGCGGGTGATGTCGCTGAGCGTTATATGGCGGTACCACTGGGCGAAATGCAACACCGCTTGGTGGTGGCTATGCTCGACGCTGGCAACGTCCAGGCCGTCGACTTCCTAAGCAACCGTATCGGGCGGCCACTGAAAGTCTATGCTGCCAGCGAAGAGGGTATTCGCCAGGTTCTGCACCAATACTCTATCGATATCGGGCGTGAAGTAGCAGGTGACCTCGGTGATATGACCAAACAGTCGACAGGGCTGAATGCTATCGCCGATGTGCTGAAGGGTGGCGATAAGTCCAAACAAGCCAAGGCTGACGATAAGGAGAACATCCGCACGATTGTCCAGGACTCGCCAATCAGCAAAGCCCTCAGTACCATCCTAGAATACGCCGCCAAAAACCGCGCCAGTGATATTCATATCGAACCGCTGAAGGAGAGCCTGAAAATTCGCTGCCGAGTCGACGGGATATTGCGCGAAATTATGAAACTACCAAAATCTACCGAACCACCACTGATATCGCGTATCAAAATTTTGTCGAACCTGAAGATCGATGAACACCGTGTACCGCAGGATGGCGAGTTTAGTGTGGTGGCGGCTGGCAAGGAAATTGACCTCCGTATTTCTATCAGCCCAGTGGTGTGGGGTGAGCAAGTGGTTATTCGTCTATTGGACAAAACGGGCACTAGCCTGAAGCTGGAAGACATGGGCTATACCGGCCGCGCGCTGCGCACTATCCGGGCTGGGCTCGAGGACACGAACGGTATGATTTTGACATCTGGCCCGACGGGGTCTGGTAAATCGACCAGCCTCTATGCTCTGCTCCAAGAAGTAAAAAGTGACGCAGTGAATATTGTGACGCTCGAGGACCCTGTCGAGTACAAGATGGAGGGCGTGAACCAGATACAGGTGAATGCCGAGGTCGGACTGACATTTGCTGGCGGTTTGCGGTCTATTTTGCGCCAGGACCCGGATATTGTGATGGTGGGGGAGATCCGCGACAAAGAGACTGCTGAGCTAGCCGTGCAGGCCAGCTTAACAGGGCACCTGGTGTTTAGCACGCTGCACACCAATAGCGCTGCCGGCATCTTGCCTCGTTTGCTCGACATGGGCGTGGAGCCGTTCCTCATAGCAAGTACCGTTCACACAGTGATTGGCCAGCGGCTGGTGCGCCGGCTGGGCAAGAACACCGAAACCTACCAGTCAGATGCCGCCGAAACCGCTGCTATCAAGGCAACTATAGGCTCGCTGTTGCCTAAAGATGCCGCCAGCATGCCAGAAGTGGCCAAGGACCTGGGGTACGAAAGCTTGCCTTTAGCCACTGATACCGCTTATACTTTGACCAAGGGCATTGACAGCCCAGATGCACCTGGTGGCTACAAGGGGAGAATGGGGATCTATGAGGTCTTTGACGTCAGCGAACCAATTCAGGAACTTATCCTTAAACGAGCCACAAGTACCGAAATCGAACGGGTTGCCCAAGAGCAAAACATGGTTACCATGCGCCAGGATGGCTACCTGAAAGCCCTGGCAGGCAAGACAACGATTAAGGAAATCAACCGCGTAGCCTCGGCCGATAGCGCATAGGCGAGAGAAACAGGATATAAACATGATGGTGGGAAAAATCTAATGCAGGGACAGCCAAGAATCGAAGTACTTCTCGAAGAAGTTATTAAGAAGAAGGCCTCTGACCTTCACCTGCAGGTCGGCCTAGCGCCGATGTTGCGTGTCGACGGGTCATTGCTACCGGTAACTGGCGCTGATGTTTTGACCGAAGAAACTGTCGAAATATTGATATTCGCAATTTTGGACGAAGACCAGAAGCAGATACTCCTGAAGGACAAAGAATTTGACTTCAGTTTTGCCTTTGGTGATCTAGGGCGCTTCCGTGTAAACGCCTTCCACGAACGCGGTAATTTGGCCGCTGCGCTACGACTTATCCCGAACGAGATCCTTACTACCGAACAGCTCGGCCTGCCGCCGATATTTAGTAAATTTGCCGAATACCCTCGTGGGCTGGTACTGGTAACTGGCCCAACCGGTTCGGGCAAATCCACAAGTTTGGCGTCGTTGATTCACAAAATCAACTTGGAACGCTCAACGCACATTATTACCATCGAAGACCCGATAGAGTACACGCACAAGTCTAAAAAGTCGGTAATCGTCCAGCGTGAGGTCCACTACGACACCTACAGCTTTAGTGCCGCCCTCCGCTCGGCCTTGCGTGAGGACCCAGACGTCGTGCTTATCGGCGAAATGCGCGACCTCGAGACAATCGCCAGCGCGATTACCATTGCCGAAACTGGTCACTTGGTGTTTGCGACACTCCACACCAACAGCGCCGCCCAGTCTATCGACCGTATGATAGACGTTTTCCCGCCACACCAGCAGCCGCAAATTCGCGCTCAGCTCAGTAACATTCTAATGGCTATTGCTAGCCAGCGCTTAGTGCCGGCTATCGGCGGGGGACGTATCGCTGCGGCTGAGATTTTGATTGCCACACCGGCCGTACGAAACATCATTCGCGAGGGCAAAACCCACCAGCTCGACGCCGTTATCCAGACAGGCGCCGAGTTTGGCATGCAGAGCATGGATAAGCAGCTCGTGAACCTTATACATGCCGGCACCATCAGTTACGACGAAGCTCGCAACTACGCTATCGATATCGACGAATTAGACAGACTTATGAGGGACTAACCCGGAATTACCTAACGTAAAGCCATGAAAACAACAAGACAAATGGTACAACCACAATGCTAACCTACAACTATCGGGCTCGGAATGTGGCCACAGGCCAAGCGGTGAAGGGAACTATCCAGGCCGATAGCGAAGGCGCTGCCGCCAAGCTGATAACCGACCAGGGGCTGAGCCCAGTAGATATCCATTTGGGCGATAAAGGCCTGGCTGGGCTGACCGGTCGGCTAGGCAGCCACGTAAAAACGCGCGACAAAGTGCTATTTAGCCGTCAACTGAGCACGCTTATCAATGCCGGTTTGCCTCTACTGCAAGCGCTGCGAAGCGTCAACGAGCAAACGACAAGCAAACCGCTCAAAGTTATCCAAAACGACGTGATAGGCAGCCTGGAGGGTGGCGGAACTCTATCGGCGGCATTAGCGAAGCATCCGCGAGTTTTTAACCAAATATATATCAGCATGATAGCAGCTGGCGAGACTTCCGGTACACTCGACAAAGCTCTGGATCGTTTAGCCCTTCAACAAGAAAAGGATGCCGACTTAGTCAGTAAAGTGCGTGGCGCCATGACGTACCCGGTAGTCGTTGTATTTGTGATGATTGCAGTTGTTGGCTTTATGATTGTAAAAGTGCTGCCACAGGTAAAGACCATCTACGACGGCTTCAAGGGTGTGCAGCTACCACTTATTACCCGTATATTGCTGGCAATTTCTGACTTCACTATCCACTACTGGTGGGTGGTGATAATAGTTCTGGCGTTGATAATATTTTTTGGTACGCGTTATGCGCGAACTGGTCCGGGCAAGGAGATTGTCGATAAGTTTAAGATGAAAGCCTGGCCAGTCGGCCCGCTATTTATGAAAATGTACATGGCGCGGTTTGCCCGCACTGGGTCGACGTTGGTTGCCAGTGGTGTGCCGTTGCTACAAATGTTAGAAATTACCGCCAATGCCGTTAATAACGTACACATTCAGCGATCCGTCATGACAGCATCAGATAAGGTCCGCGGCGGCAAATCACTGGCCGACTCACTATCTGGTGACCCAAACTTCTTGCCGCTTATTCCAAACATGCTCAAAATTGGCGAACAGTCTGGTTCAATGGAAGAGATGTTGGCCAAATCAGCCGACTACTACGAAAAAGAAGTCGACAACCAAATAGCTGCCATATCATCGATAATCGAACCGGTGATGATGGTCATGCTTGGTGTGGTGGCATTTATCATCGTTGCAGCGGTGCTACTTCCTATCTATGGCCTGGCGGGTAATAGTCAATTCACTAATCCGTCGGGGTGATACGTATCACATCCCCGGGGGTGAAAAAAGCTTGCTTTTTAGCGTAACGGGTCGTAACATTACCATAAGCAGTTCTAAATCAAAGCAAAGGGGCACTTGCACATGCTAAACAAAGTAAAAAATCGTAAACAAGAAGGCTTCACCATCATCGAAGTCCTGATCGTGTTGGCTATCGCCGGCTTGATTCTATTAATCGTCTTCCTAGCCGTACCCGCTCTGCAGCGTAACAGTCGCAACACGCAGCGCAAGGAAGATGCCAGCAAGGCACTCGGTGCGCTCCAAGAAGCTGTAAACAACTCGGGTGGTTCGCTAGCAACGGGTACTGCTACACCAAACACACTCGACCCGGCTAAC
>JBBQTW010000034.1:0-9203 GCA_038234505.1 Saccharimonadales bacterium (SeqCode)
CGAAGGCTACTACATGTATATTGGCAGGGTCAAAATCTGCATGACTAAGCGACAGGTCACTTGGCTGGACCCTGGCAGGATCGAGAACAATATGGCGCAGACTCCGTACCTGAGCAAGCTCCGATGGATTGGGGGTACGTACTTCATATGTCGTGTGAATCATCGGTACCATTGTACCCCGTTGGCACTCGAGACTCAAGAGTGCTAGATTTTACTCACACCGATCGTAGGCGTCCATACTCCTCACGTAAACATTGAACCGCATGAGCGAGCACATCGCGGTCGGGGCAATCACTGAATTCCTGCGGCACGGCTGGCTGCAAATCAACAAGTTCCCCCTGTTCCCTGAATGTACTATATGTTAGCCCGAAATCTTTCATAAAGCCAAGCCTGCCGTCATAGCCGTCGGCCAGTGCCGTTAGCCGCACGACGAACAAGTGCTGCGCACTCCCGGTGCGCTGATAGCGTTGCCCACTGTACGTCGCAGCCAGCTGGCCGATGCCCGCTAGCTGGCACAATGCTATGCTCGCACCTGCCGGCGCAGTTTTTATTTCGGTTGGTAGCCTACTGGCTACAAACCCAAAGTGGGCGTTCATGTCGCGCGCAAGTTCTTCTGAGCTGATGTTTGTTTGTTCACGAGCGTAATTGCTCATAATAGTTCAGACTATACGCCGCTGCGCTAAAAGCGCAAGCAATTTTCTCGACATGCTGAACTACTGTTGTCGGTGGGCGTTGTTGTCCGTAATAACAGGGGGTGACAGATAGTCATTCTGGTCGCCCGCACCAAGTTCTAATTGGTGAAGTAACGTGTTATAGTCGCCTGCCTTGGGACGATTTATTCGCGCCCTGTCTGCGACAAGCCGTTGTTTGCATGCGGCATAGAGGTCATCTACTGCGCCAATACCTGCCGCCGGAACCACGAATTCCAAGTCATACACATTCAGACTCTCCACTCCCGGCTTTAGATGCACATCTAACACATGTATCAAGCCAGTCCGCCCAATAGTTTCCCCTCGTATCATGCTCATACTTCTTGCTAAAGACCGTTTCCATGGCCTAACTGTAGAAGGTGCGCTGTAGATTGTAGTGTCTAAATCGACGGTGGAATCCCACTTAGCTAGCAATGAGAACAAACTGCTTCTAGCCTTCGTAATCTTGTTTAAACGTTCGGACAGGATATCATCGTATTTGTGCACATCCGCCCAATACTGCTCCGCTGGCCTGCCTAATATCTGCATCTGCGCTGCCTACTCACCTTCACTTCATCACATAAGAGTGATAGCGGAATCGGAATAAATTCTTCAGCCTGAAAAACGTAATCCTTGGCCTGTTCTATTTCCCGTACGAGATTGTCATAACTTTTTGGCATTTTATCTTTATATCATGTATGTGATGCTTTGTAAATATACTCCGCAGATACAATAAGGCTGGGTATGTCCTTATAAGGACCGGGGACTAGGCTGAGCTGGAATTCATCGACTGGTGTAGCCATTCGGCGGCGTCGGGGTTTAGGTGGGTGACAGGGAGTTGCTTTAGCACGAAGGTTTCGTAACTGTGGAATTTGCGGATTACGGCTTCTATATCAGCGTATTTTTCAGCAATACTTAACATGCTAAGCTTTATCTCTTTGCTGTCTTCTATTTCGCCCTGCCACCAGTTCTTGCTACGGATCTCCAGCTGCTCTACGCACGCCACCAGCTTCTGCTCCAAAAGCGCATCAGTAATCCGTTGCGCTTCCTGCCAGCTTCCACATGTCAGAATTAATTCTACGAAGTTTTCCATCAGTCCATTTTACCGCCATGAAAGACACCTTCATAGACCTGATTGCCGCTGTACCGGATAGATTCGACTGTTACGAAGTTATCTAATATCGAGGCTAGGTCTGACTTGGCAAAGGTATATTCCCAGTCTGGTTCGGTGTACTGCCAGGGTCCACGAACCGGGAGCTCTGGTTCTGGATGTATGATTGCGCGACTTAGGAAACCGTATACTTCACCTGGGTCGGCCTCTTGGGCGACAAATCCAGTATATGTACAGGTCCACAATGCTCTGCTAGCGAGAAAGACCACCATACTGCCCTCAAACCGGCGTCCATCATTGCTCGTGTAATAGTTGTCGTGTGCAAGCCATGCACCCTTAGCAATTTTTATCGAGGCTGACCCATCGTCCTCACGTAGCTTTTCAACGTCAGCCTTTGCATAGCCGTTCTGGGCAGCAAAGATTAGAAATTCGTGTAGTTCCGCCATTTGACTGTTTTACTACTAATGGGCAAACAAGTAAATTGCTAGTTCTTATCGTCGTCGACGACTTCGCCTTCGATTGGGCCGTTCTCTGCTGGCTTTTCGTCAGCAGGTTCAGTGCCTTCGGCGTCTTCGGCTGGAGTTTCGGCTTCGGCGGAATCGTAGAGTTTGGCGCCTATTGGCATTAGCTTGTCGTTCAATTCCTTCGCGCCAGCTTCCAATGTGTCCTTATCGGCTTTGTCATCCGCTAGGACTTTTTTAGCTGCTTCTACGGCTTCGGTCAGAACTTTCTTGTCGTCGTCGGAAATCTTGTCGGCGTTGTCGCTCTGGAGCTTTTCTGCCTGGTAGACGGCACTGTCGAGGAGGTTGCGGGCTTCTACAGCTTCGCGCTTGGCTTTGTCCTCGTCGGCGTGGGCTTCGGCGTCTTTGGCCATTTTCTCGACCTCGGCTTTGTCTAGGCCGCCACTACCCTGGATAGTGATATTCTGTTCTTTGCCAGAACCTTTGTCCTTGGCAGTGACGTTCAGGATACCGTTGGCGTCGATGTTAAAGGTCACCTCTATCTGCGGGACGCCGCGTGGAGCAGGTGGGATACCGTCGAGGATGAAGCGCCCGAGAGTTTTGTTGTCGGCAGCCATTTCGCGCTCGCCCTGCAGCACATTTATTTCTACTTGCGGTTGGCTATCGCTAGCTGTCGAGTAAACTTGGGATTTGCTGGTTGGGATAGTGGTGTTGCGCTCGATAAGGATATTGCGTAGGCCGCCTTCGGTCTCGATACCGAGGCTGAGTGGTGTGACGTCTAGCAGCAATACGTCTTTGACGTCGCCCTGCAGTACGCCGCCCTGGATAGCCGCGCCAATAGCGACGACTTCGTCTGGGTTGACGCCTTTCATGGGGTCTTTGCCGAATATTTTCTTCACTGTTTCCTGGACGGCTGGCATGCGGGTCATACCACCGACGAGTACGACGGCGTCGATGTCACTGGCTTTGAGGCCGGCATCTTTCAGCGCCTTTTCGCATGGCGCGGCAGTCTTCGTTATCAGGTCACCGACTAAGCTTTCTAGCTTGGCGCGGGTGAGTTTGTGCTCGAAGTGCTTAGGGCCGTCGGCATCGGCGGTCAGGAACGGTAGGTTGATGTCGACTTCCTGGGCAGTCGATAGTTCTATCTTGGCCTTTTCGGCTTCGTCGCGCAGGCGCTGCATGGCAGCGTTGTCGTTGCTGATATCGATACCAGCTTCTTTTTTGAACTCATCTACGAAGTAGTTCACAAGCACGCGGTCGAAGTCGGCACCACCGAGGTGGGTGTCGCCATTGGTGGCTTTCACCTCAAACACGCCGTCGCCGAGCTCCAAGATAGATACGTCGAAGGTGCCACCACCGAGGTCGTAGACAGCAATCTTCTCGTCCGCCTTGGACTCTTTGTCCAGACCATACGCCAGGGCTGCTGCTGTGGGCTCGTTGATAATGCGCTTAACTTCTAGCCCGGCAATCTTGCCGGCGTCTTTGGTCGCCTGGCGCTGTGAGTCGTCGAAGTACGCTGGCACGGTTATAACGGCTTCGGTAACCTTGTCGCCCAGGAAGCTTTCGGCATCGGCCTTTAGCTTTCCAAGGATCATAGCGCTGACTTCTTCTGGGCTATATTCTTTATCAGCCATTTTCACCTTCACGCCGTTGCCGGCTTTTACAATTTCGTAGCCCATGAGCTTCAGGTCGCGCTGGACTTCTTTGTCCGCAAAGTTGCGGCCAATAAGGCGTTTGACTTCATAAATAGTGTTCCGCGGGTTGGTAACCTGCTGGCGGCGAGCCACCTGGCCCACGAGCCGTTCACCATTCTTGTTCACCGCTACAACGGATGGTGTCGTGCGGTTTCCCTCGCTGTTCGCGATAATCTCCGGCTTGCCGGACTGCATGACGGCCATTGCCGAATTGGTAGTACCGAGGTCGATTCCTATAATTTTTGCCATATCTGTTATTTCCTTCTTTTTAGCAATAAGATGATGAGAGTGCTAATACTATTCTATCATAAGAAATTGGCACTCTCATGTCAAGAGTGCCAATGATGTATTTTTATCCGAGTTTACTCAGGGGTTGAAGGGTCTGGGAATGAATTCCCTGTCGGGACGATAACATTGCCCTCACGGAAGTGCCGCACGACAGTAAACATCGGGCAATCGCCGCTAAAAATAGTGGTGGCACACCGCTGGGCGGCTACATGACGACGCTGTACGAGAACTGGCAGCTTCGTAATGCTCAGATCAACTTTAGCAATCGGTCGACCACTGCTTAGATCGTCAACAAAACGGTCGACGAGATAGTTCTCTAACTGGTGCTCGCGGCGATCTTTTGGTTCGTCACTGGCAAGCTCTGACATCCCGCAGGGTGCACAATGGGCTTCGGGTGCACTCGATGGCGCTGGCATATTTGTCATGACTAAAATTAATCCTCAATAACGTGTACTGGGAATATTTATAACATATAACTCATGAGTATGCAATACTTATCTAGCGCGGTGCTTGGCCAGATTGTTACCAATGGCTATTCCAGCCAGGCGCTCTGCAGCAATAAGATCTCTGCGTGTCTCGAGCGGTAGCCCGCTCCTGGTAAGTACGCTGGACGCTAAGAGTGGTAATTGTTCGCCCTCGAGCTGCTCATTAGAAAAACCTGAGTCTCGCATGGCTTGAATCGACGCCGAGGCAGCTCTATCGACTTGGTCTGGAGTACGTCGAGGTGCAAAATTATACATGTCTAGCCTTTGACGCGGACCATAGCGTGGCGGATGACATCATCGCCGATTTTGTAGCCAGATTGGAGTTCTTCGCTGACGGTTTCATCACCGTCGCCTTCTTCCATGCTGACAGCTTCGTGAAGGTGTGGGTCGAATGGCTCGCCAACGGTGGCAATACGTTCGACGCCCATGTCTGCCAGCGTCTTTTCGAACTGCTTTACGACACCCTGGACGCCTTTTATGTAGTCGTTCCCCTCTAGCTCGGTTGGCACATGTTTGAGGGCCCGTTCGAAGTTGTCGATGATAGGCAACAGGTCTTTTACCACATGGGCTTTCAGACTAACCCGCAAGCCAGTAATCTGGTCATCGTGTCGGCGACGGATGTTTTCGGCATCGGCTCGTTCGCGCTGTAGCGCGTCTGTCAACTGGGCGATTTGCTCCTGTAATTCTGCAATTGTTGGTTTTTTGGCAGCCATCTAATCCTTTCCACTTGAGGAGTGTTCAGCAAGCTCAGCTTCCCACGCTGTTAAATCAGGATTTTTAGAATCGTCTTCGGACTCAGGCTGGGAAGTATCAGATTCCCTTAGCCTAGAGTATTCATCAGCTATTTCTTGCTGGTGCAGTTTGCTTGCACGTGCACTGTGACCATCCGATAGCGACTTTAGTATCAGCGCACCGGCAGCGGCACCAAGGGCATATGACGCTCTGCGAGCCACTTTTTCGGCAGTACCACGCAATAAATTAGGCATACAGGACCTCTTCTAGCTCCTGCCCGGCGCGGCGGACTAGCGTCATAACTTCTTTATAGCTCTGACGGGTTGGGCCCAGGGTGCCGATGTAGCTGTGGTCGCTGTAGGGGCTGCGGAAGCGGCTAATGATAAGACTAACGCCCGCCGTGCGACCGATGGGGTTTTCGGCACCGATATACACACTCAGTGGCTCGTTCGGTGCGGCTTCGCGCAGCCACGGTTCTAAGTTATCCAGCAAGCTTGCAACCTGTTGGACCTGGGCGCCACCGATAAACTCTGGCTGGCCGAACAGGTTCGACAGGCCGCTCATGTAGAGCTGATTGCCGATAGTGGCCAGGCCAAGGTTGTGCGTGAGGTTAACCAGGGTGTCGACGGCATTGCGGATCGTACGCTCTGGCAGACCACCGTCCTGGACACGGGTAGCGAGCGCTCGCTCGCCGCGGCGCTCTGGCTGTGTATCGCCAGATTCGACGAGACCGTTTACGTACAGCCGGTAGCCCTTGTCGGTGGGCACACGCCCAGCACTAGTGTGTGGCTGCATGATGTAATTACCACGTTCTAGCTCTGCCATTTCGGCCCGAATAGTAGCGCTCGATACGCCAAAGACCCGCGCAAGTAGGCTGCTACCTACTGGCACGGCCACTTCAGCGTACTGCTCGATAATCGCCGATAAAATCTGCTTTTGGCGCTCTGTCATACTTACAGATTATAACGTTTTGGCACTCAATTGTCCAGAGTGCCAAAGAGCCTCACCGATTGGCGTTCAGGTATGCCTGAGTGTCGGCTAAAAGCTGCCGGGCGATGATACGAGCTTGCTCATCGCCTGCCGTATCATACTTGCCAGCCTTGACCATGTCGTCCACGCTCCTGGCTGTATGTACATATGTGTCGTTCACGATAAAAAAGTAATAATCTCTCTCGAGAGCTGTTGTGATTTCGCGTGTAGCACTCTCTAGCCGGCGACGGGTCTCATCCGGAGGTAGTTCCCCGCGGCCGCGCATGCGCACCATCCACTCGTCGAAGCTAGGCGGGATGACGAATATGAAAAAAGCGTCAGGCTTAACCGCATGAACTATCTCGGCACCGACATATTCAATCTCATGCAGAGCCGGTTTGCCTTCCTTATCTGCGGCGACAAGCTCGCGGATACTCGTGCCAGATACTTGCTGGTCATGAATGATCGCTGCTTCTAGAAATCGTCCGGCTTCTAGGTCAGCTAACAGCTCAGCTTCATTCCGGAACCAATACTCGCGACCGTCTTGCTCTTGTACGCCCTGGTTAACACGAGGCTTGCGCGTTGTATCAGAGATAACGTAGTGATACGTACCAATACCAAGTAGCTCGCCAATGATCGTGTTTTTGCCGCTAGATGTCGGCCCAACAAGCATTACTAAACGCACTGGCTTCAATGCTTGGCGGGCGGCTTCGGATGGATGATAATCGGTTAAAACCCGACGGAACTCGTCGATGTGCTTTAGCTCATTCATAGACTGTTATAATACCAGATGAGAGGCCAGGTATGACACGCACTGCACCAAATTTTACCCTACACGACCAAGATGACAAGCTGCACAGCCTGTCGGATTACGCTGGGCGCTGGCTGGTGGTTTATTTCTACCCAGACGATCGGTCGTTGAACTGCAAGCGCGAAGCTTGTTTTTTCCGCGACGAACAGAAGATTCTAGCCCAATTTGGCAACACGGCCGTGGTAGGCATAAACAAATCCTCAGTTGCAGTCCATAAACGATTTTCGCACCGCAACCACCTGAACTTCCCAATCCTGAGCGATCCAGATCACAAAGTAACAGAGGCCTACGGTGCCTGGCGCTCCAACCCCGCAAAATGGCACGATCGCCCGTGGGGCACCCGCCGCAACACCTATCTCATAAACCCCAAGGGCGTTATTGTCAAAGAGTACCTAGGTATCACGCCAAACGGCCATGTCCAGACAATTATCCTCGACCTTCAGAAACTACAGGCAGCCTAGTCGCGCTTCAGCATCACGGTGAACGCTTCGGCTGGGATATCGACTTTACCGAACTTTTTCAGGCGTTTTTTGCCCTTGGCTTGCTTGGCGAGCACCTTCTTTTTGCGCGAGACATCACCACCGTATAGCCCAGTCGTAACATCTTTACGATAGGCACTAATGTCTTCGCGGGCGATAAATTTACCGCCGATAGCTGCCTGGAGGGCAATCTGGAAGTTATGGCGTGGCACTACTTCTTTCAGCTTGCCGACAATCTCCCGGCCCAGACTCTGGGACTCGCTGCGGTGCACCATGATACTCAGGGCACCGACAATATCGCCAGCGACGTAGAAATCGAGCTTTACTAGGTCCTCGGCACGGTAATCATCCAGCTCGTAGTTGAAGCTGCCATAGCCACTCGTGATACTTTTGAGCTGGTCATAAAAGTCAGTCAGCAGGTTAGCAAGGGGCGCTTCGAAACTAATAACGGCCCGAGCTTCCACATAGGACACGTTTTTCTGAATGCCACGCTTGGTAGAGATAAGTTGAATAACGCCGCCGATATAGTCCTGCGGCACGACAATCTCGCCTTTTATCCATGGCTCACGAATTTCAACGATCTGGGCGACATCTGGCAGGTCGGACGCCGATTTGATATCCAGCTCGACGCCATTTGTCATACTCACCTGATAGTCAGTGGACGGGTTTGTCACCACGAGTTCTAGATTGTACTCGCGCTCCAGGCGCTCACGAATGATATCCATATGCAGCAGACCCAGGAATCCAATCCGTACGCCGAACCCGAGCACCGGCGAGTTCTCGGGCACAAACTGCAGTGCCGAATCGCTCAGACTGAGCTTCTCTACCGCGTCCTTCAGCTCCTGGTAGTATTCGTTGCTCTCGGGGAAAAACCCAGCGTAGACAAATGGCTGAACGTCCTTGTAACCGGGCAGTTGCTCGACGGCCGGGTTGGCGACCAGGGTCACGGTATCGCCGACTTTTGCTTCGCGTGTGGTCTTTAGGTTGGTAACTATATAGCCGATTTCGCCACTTTCCAGGCGCTTGTTCGGCGTCATGCCAGGCCGGAGCGCGCCAACCTCAAGTGCAATACCATTAGCACCGGTAGCCATCATCCGAATTTGGGCAGATTTATCTATCGACCCGTCGAACACGCGGACATACAGGATAACACCGCGGTAATCATCGTAGTAGCTATCAAATATCAAGGCGCGGGTTTCGGGCAGTGCGGTCGGCTTCGGGGCTGGGATAAGTTCGACAACATTCTCTAGCACCTGGTCGACACCGACACCCGTCTTGGCCGATATTAGCAAGATTTCGTCCTTGGTGCAGCCCAGTAAATTCATAACTTCGGCGCTCACCCGCTCGACATCTGCTGCGGGCAAATCGATTTTGTTCAGTACCGGGATAATTGTCAGCTCGGCAGCCATCGCTAGGTAGACATTGGCCAACGTCTGGGCCTGGATGCCCTGTGATGCATCTACCACCAGCAGTGCGCCCTCGCA
>JBBQTW010000035.1:0-8584 GCA_038234505.1 Saccharimonadales bacterium (SeqCode)
ATATACTGGCCACTCGGCATCCTCGCGGCTATCGTAATTATCGTTTTTTTGTTCGTGCCGCATTACAAGCTACTGCATATCGCTAGCCAAAACGAAAGCCAGGACGCCCACAAGGCAATTATCGATAGGTATTTCGTGCGCAGCACGATGTGCGTGAACGATAACCGCACCAAAACAGAACGGATTATCCAGTTCAATCATTATTTCCGGGTTAATCAGTATGCCAACCGGGCGGTTATTCGCGGCTGTAACGACGCCGATACTTTACTTGTTAAGGATGATGCCGGCACATGGCAGCCCACCGATGTAAATATCGTGCTGAGTACTCGCCAAAACCCAATGTGGCAAAAAGCTTGCTATATCGATGACATTACGGTGGCGGACAGCAAAGTTCGGCCAGAAAACGCATCTATCGACTCGAATAATTCGCGTATCTGTAAAGCATTAGCAAAACAGAGTTATATTGAGCTAAACTGGAACGTATCCGTGCATTTTCATTTCTAAGGGGGGCAACAACATGGGGCTGACACTACAACAAATCCGCGACAACTGCGACCAAGCACGGGCTAGCATGACCCGGGCACGAACCGAACATTGGGCATTTGGTGCATTTAACCTCGACGACGAGCCGACATTAAAAGCCGTAGCCCTGGCCGCCCAGAAAACCCAGGCACCAGTTTTGGTCGAAGTCAGTCAGGGCGAAGTCGATACTATCGGTCTGGCCAATGTTCGCGACATGGTTGACAACTTCAAACGCGACTACGGGGTGGAGATGTATATCAACCTCGACCACAGCCCAAGTGTCGAAGCGGCACGCAAAGGTATTGAGGCAGGATTTGAATTTATCCATATCGATGTCTCGCAGGCCGACCACGATGCCAGCGACGAAGACATCATCGCCGCCACCAAGGCGATTGTCGACTACGCTAAGTTTACCGGCGCGATGGTAGAGAGCGAGCCTCATTACTTCGGTGGCAGCTCCAACGTTCACACCGAAGACATTGACTCCGAAGAGATCAAGAAGACATTTAGTACACCAGAAAGTGCTCGGGCTTTTGTGGATGCCACCGGTATCGACACCTTCGCCGCCGCTATCGGCAACCTGCACGGCAAATACCCAGTGCCAAAGGTGCTGGACCTAGAACTCCTGCAACGCCTGCGTGATGCATTCGATTGCAACATCAGCCTCCATGGTGGCAGCGACACGCCAGGACATTATTTTGCTAGTGCGGTTCAGATAGGCGTCACCAAGATCAATATCAACAGTGACATGCGCTATGCCTACCGCAAATCACTAGAAAAAGTCCTAGCCGATAAGCCAAATGAGTATTCGGTAGCGAAGTTGGTTGAGCAGGTTGTCGTACCGGCCGTCCAGGAGGTTATCGAGTCGAAGCTGGCGGATTTCAACTCCGCCGGCAAAGCCCAAGTGTAGTTTTGTTTGCAGAAACCGTAAGCAGTATGCCAAAATACAGATAAATAACTGACAGTAAGAAAGTGGTGGGGACGTGAGCGACAGACCAGATGTAATTAGTATCGGTGATATCGTAACCGACGTGTTTATCAAGATGATGGACTCGTACGAGCACACCTATAGCAACGAACACGGCAAGTGGCTAGCAGTGCCGTTTGGCACAAAAATCCCTTTCGACAGTGCCGAGACTATCAAGGCCGTCGGCAACGCGGCTAACGCGGCTGTGGCATTTGCGCGGCTCGGGTTGGCCAGTAGTTTCGTTACCAATGTTGGCGAGGACACAGAGGGCCGCGATATGATTCGCACGCTCCACAAACAGAAAGTCGATAGTCGGTTTGTGCGCATAAATCCCGACAAAAAAAGCAATATCCACTACGTCTTGCGCTACCAAGCCGAGCGAACTATCCTTATCAAACACGAGGAGTATGATTACCACTGGCCGCATCTGCGACCAGCTGAAGTGCCGAAGTGGGTTTATTTTAGTTCTATCAGTGAGCACGCTATCCCGTACCACGACCAGGTCATGGACTGGTTTGACGATAATCCCGATGTCCAGCTGGCATTCCAGCCCGGTACATTCCAGATGAGTGTGGGAGCAGAGCGCCTACAGCGCGTCTACCGGCGAAGCGCTGTGCTCATCCTCAACCGCGAGGAGGCGGTGCTGGTTGGTGGCGGTAATCACGAAGATTTGCATGATTTGTTCAATAAACTCCATGCGCTAGGCCCGAAAATTGTTGTTATCACCGATGGTCCGGACGGAGCGTATGCATCCGACGGTGAAAACCGCTGGAAAATGCCGCTCTACCCCGACCCGGCGCCGCCGGTAGACCGCACCGGAGCTGGCGATGCATTTGCCAGTACGTTTGTAGCAGCACTTGCCAAAGGCAATACCGTCGAGGGTGCACTGCAATGGGCACCTATCAATTCGATGAGCGTCGTCCAGGAGCTGGGTGCCCAGGCTGGTTTGCTCAGCGAAGAAAAGCTCAACGAATGGCTCCGTAAGGCTCCCGACTGGTACAAACCGAGCCGACTCTAAGAAATATGAAATATGTGGGCTGGGCAGCGGCTATCCTGACGATTGCGACATTTCTGCCGCAGCTTTATAAGGCTGCCCGCAGTAAGCGCACCAAGGACCTAGCGCTCTCTACGTATCTGCTGTTGGTCGTCGTAAGTGCTTTGTGGACCGTGTATGGGATTAGCATCCACAGCTGGCAGGTCACGATTACGAATAGTGTTGTTGGGATAGTAGCACTGATGATCTGTTTGTTGAAGTTGCGGCACGGCTGAGCGTAAAAGCTATCCATCAGATGACGCTCATGCTAAAATAAGCGTAACTATGACACGTATTTTGTCGGATATCCTCGGGACGAACGAACATCATTTGCGTGTCGGCATTACTGGCCTAGAACGAGCCAGTGGAGGAGGCAGTGCCGATGTGCGCCTGACAGCCGATGTGCTGCAAGCTTCCAAGCAAAAATTGCGTGATTTAGGCCTCGACCCGGAGGACACAACCGGACCAGAGCTGTATGCCGCACTCAAGCAGCGCTTGCAGGCCGATGACCAGCGCCTGGCCCGTGTCCTGCAAAAAGCCGCCGGTAGCCGTGATGTCGTGGCCAGCGTGGCCCACGCGCTCACGGTAGCCGATGTATCAAAAAGCTGTTTTGCGCTTAAAACCAGTGTCCTGAAATCGCTTCTAAAGAAGTTGCCGCCGAAGCATGTCATGAAACAGCTCGGATATCGGTCACTCGAGTCCATGCTCAAGCACGAGCAGCCCACCAATCTACTGGCGGCAGCTTGGTTACTGGAGGCGCCGACCTGGCAAAAAGCCTTCCGCGACGCGTATAAACGACTGCAGGCGACAGATTTCGAAAATCGAACGATAGCTATACTGACCCCCGACAGTACTCGTTGGCAGAACTTGGCCCAAACAGCCGTCACTGCCCAGAAACACAATGTCATGGCACTCAAAGAGCTCGGAGCTATCGTGCTGCTGCCGCTGCCCGCCGATGTCCCAGAGGCCGTCACAACCACCACCCTTACTTTGGCGTTGCACAGCATGAACGAAATCCGAGCTGCCAGTACGTATTTGAAGCTGTGCCAAGTAAAGCCGCTGTTTGGCCGGGAGGTGCAGCGGGTCGTAGCCGACGAGCCACACCTGGGTGCCGAGCTACTCGACAGGCCGGTGAGCTGGCAGATGTTGCAGCGCTATTTTGCACGGTTTACAGAGGCCTTTCGGTCGGAGCTGTTCGAGCCGCACATTCAATCCGAAGATCTCAGCTGGCATAATGTCGAGGCAGTGCTAGCGAGTTTGGAACCGAGTCTGGCGTTCTGGCAGGGAACAGAACATTTGGCACTGGTGTACGATCACCAGCCAGTCTCGTTTAACATCGTAGATGTGGCGCTGGCGGCTTGCAACAAGCTGCCATACCAAAACCGCATGGTGCACTATTTGCAACATTCCATGTGGCACGAGCTACTGCTACAATACTTGCAGCATGAGCGGGTTGAGCAGACTGTTCTCGGGCATATGCAAACCGAGCTCGTAGCCGAACCGGCGCTTATATAAACAAACAGAGGGTGGCGATGTATCAGATTTGTGTTTCGGGAGCGGCCAAAGGCCAAAGTGTCGAGGAGGGCAAAGATTTAGCCCGTGAACTGGGCGCGGCTATTGCCAGGGCCGGCCATAGCCTACTGACAGGCGCGACTATCGGGCTGCCGAATTATGCTGCCGAGGGCTACAAGGCCGCCGGTGGCACCATGAGTGTCGGAATCAGCCCCGCCAGCAGCAAGGTCGAGCATGTTATGAAATACCACCTGCCAACCGTTGCCTACGACACTATCCTCTACACTGGCTTGCACTATGTCGGCCGCGATGCGCTGCTTATTACCTCGAGCGACGCGGTCGTTAGCATTGGCGGCCGTCTGGGCACGCTGCACGAATTCACTATCGCCATGGAGACAGACACGCCGATTGGCTTCCTCCAGGGCGCCGGTGGTGTATCAGAGCAAATCCAAACCCTCATGAGCCTGGCCCACCCCCTCCGCCACGGCGCGTTCGTGACATTCGACGAGGACGCCGACAAACTTATCAAAGAGCTGACTGATTTCCTTGACGTCGAGCACAAGAAGTACCACAATCTCTACCAATAACCATAAGCGGAACGCTAACTCCATGAAACAACTCAACAAATCAGGCTTCGCAGCAGTCGAAGCTATCCTCATCGTAGTAATCGTCGGCATTATCGCTGGCACTGGCTACTTCGTCTGGCATGCTAAACAGGCAACCGAAAAATCATTAACAGATACAGCTAGTTCACAGCCGGCAATTGCAGAGAAAACAACCCAAACGACTAAGACGACTGTCAACACAAGCGCGACAGCCCACGATGTGTTAGTGATTAAAGAGTGGGGAGTAAAGCTTGGGTTTAAGGGCGCAGCATCAGTTACTTACACAATTAGTGCAACGCCAAGTGCAGATGGTAGCACAACAGCTGATCTTCGTTTATTGCCGACCGTCACAACTATTGCCGATTGTCAGGATCTCCAAACAGCGCTGGTTAGAAGTTCTGTAAGCACAGGCAGCACTCACGTTGTAGGCAGTTATTCATACAAAATTGCAGGCGACCCCTCACCATGCAGTGACCCGAGTGGGGATACTGGCACGATCAGTAAGCAGCGCGACGCCATTTTATACGAATTGGGCAACAGCAACTACACCGTTGAGAAGAATTAGTGATGATTAATGCAAACCAAAAAGGCTTCGCAGTTGTCGAAACACTACTAATAGTAGCTATATTAGCTATTATCGGCGGTACGGGTTATTTCGTCTGGCACGCCAAGCAGAACACTGAAAGTTCGCTTAACAATACTACTAACTCCCAGCAAGCAATTTCAAAACAAACCAAGAAGGCACCAACAAATTCTTCTAGCAGCCCTACCACCCAAATTAAATACTTGGTCATAAATGAATGGGGCGTGAAGTTCCCCTACGCCGGCGACGACACGCTGTCATACAAGATTGAGCAGACCCCAGATGCAGCCAGCATAATATCGGCCAATCTGGCAAAAGCTTTCCCTGGCTGCGATGCGTACGGGGCTGGAAATATCGGTCGTGGTCATGCTAACGATAGCGTCGACGAGAGCGGCCAGACCCTCGGCCAGCAGTATCAGGCAAACCCAGCATCCATCGGAAAAGTCGGTGATTACTATTACTCATTTGGCCACAATCAGGCCGCTTGTGCCAGTACTATCACGGATGCAGCGGCAAAAGCTCAGAGCGCGGCGAACGATTTTGTTAAAGCGATAGTCCCGAAGGCGCAGGCGGAATGACGGTTGCCCGGGCACAAGCCGGCTTTGCCGTTCTAGAAACGATACTCATAGTAGGCATCCTTGGGGTACTAAGTGGCACCGGCTATTTTGTCTGGCACGCCAAGCAAACGGCAGACAAAAGTCTCGATGCGGCTACGCAGTCCTCGCCAACGGCAGACGGCCTACATGTATTTTCGGCGCTCGGATACAAGCTGCCAACGAATTGGTTCGTCGATCTGAACAGCAAATATTCGGTTAGTCTGAGCTCAGGTGATAAGCAGTGTGTTGTACAGGGCAATCAGACAGACATGGCAGCTGCACGTACATCTGACCCTGAGGCAACGATCAGTGCACTCGAAAAACAAGTCGGTAAAACAGATACGAATGGCTACAGCACAAAGCACCAGGCTACATCAACTTTGAAGCTACGGACTTGGCAGGGCGAACAGACATTGACCGCCTATAACCACGACACGGTGAACCCATCCGGTAAAACTGTGAATTATTCAGAGACGGCTTATATAGTCAGCGATGGACACTATGACAGCGTGATGTTAAGTTGTGTGTCTCAGGATCAAATGAATCGGGCGGAAGAAGCTGCGGGCGCGCTCCAGATAAAGTCCTGATTCATTGACATCTTTCACTTGCTACAATAGTTAGATGAGTAAATTTGAGCTTCGAGCGGATTTTGAACCGACTGGTGACCAGCCGGCTGCTATTAAGCAGTTGACTGCTGGTGTGAACCATGGACTGCGCGAGCAGACGTTGCTGGGTGTGACTGGCTCTGGTAAGACGTTTACCATGGCCAATATCATCCAGAATACCCAGAAACCGACGCTGGTGCTGAGCCATAACAAAACCCTGGCGGCGCAGTTGTACAGTGAGTTCAAGAACTTTTTCCCGAACAACCCCGTCCATTACTTCGTCAGCTATTTCGACTACTACCAGCCAGAGGCTTACATTGCCCGGAGTGATGTGTATATCGAGAAAGATAGCCAGATTAATGAGGAAATCGACCGGCTGCGCCACGCTGCCACCGATGCGCTGCTAACGCGTCAGGATGTTATCATCGTCGCCAGCGTCAGCTGTATCTACGGTATTGGTAGCCCGGGCGACTACAACGACCTGTCGGTGATAGTGCATAAGGGCGAGCGTCGGGTGCGTGATAAGCTGCTGCGCCAGCTTACAGACATCCAATACACCCGCAATGATATTGATTTTCACCGCGGCACCTTCCGAGTTCGCGGCGATGTGGTAGATGTCTACCCGGCGGGCGAGGAGCTGGCCTACCGTATGGAACTATTCGGTGATGAAATAGACCGCATAACCCAGATAGATCCGCTGACCGGCGAGATACTCAAAAATTTAGATAGTCTGAAGGTGTTCCCAAGTTCTCACTACGTAACACCGCAGGATAAGCTAAAACTAGCCCTCGGTCAGATAGAGACAGAGATGGATCAGCGAGTGGCTCAGTTCAAAAAAGAAAACAAACTCATTGAAGCCCAACGTATCGAGCAGCGAACTCGGTTTGACCTGGAGATGATGCAAGAAACGGGTTTCGTAAAGGGAATCGAAAACTATAGCCGTTACCTGACGAACCGTGAACCGGGTGAACAACCGGCGACGTTGCTCGATTACTACCCGGACGATTTCCTGATGCTAATAGATGAGTCCCACATGACGATGCCACAGATACGGGGCATGTACAACGGCGACCGCGCCCGTAAGGAAGTCCTGGTGGATTACGGCTTCCGTTTGCCAAGTGCGCTCGATAAACGGCCGCTGATGTTTACGGAGTTTGAGCGCCATGTGAACCAAGCTGTTTATGTCTCAGCCACACCGGCCGAGTATGAGCTGAGTCGCAGCCCAAAACCTGCCCAGCAAGTTATCCGACCAACTGGCCTGCTCGACCCGCCGATAGAAATCCGGCCGATAGAGGGTCAGATAGACGACCTGATAGCTGAAATCCGCGCCACCATTGCCAAACACCAGCGCGTGCTTGTGACGACACTTACGAAGCGAATGAGCGAGGACCTGGCCGAATACCTACAGGAAATCAACATCAAAGTTGCCTACTTGCATAGTGACGTCGATACACTGGACCGCACTGACATCTTGCGTGACCTCCGGCTGGGCGTCTATGACGTGCTGGTGGGCATAAACCTGCTGCGGGAGGGCTTAGACCTGCCAGAGGTGTCGTTAGTAGCCATACTGGACGCTGACAAGGAAGGTTTCCTGCGCAGCGCGCAGGCACTTATCCAGACCGTCGGCCGGGCTGCCCGTCATGTCGATGGTCACGTTATCATGTACGCCGACCACACCACCAAAAGCATGCAACAGGCGCTGGACGAAACCACCCGTCGCCGCAAAATCCAGGCAGATTACAATACCAAGCATGGTATAACGCCGACCGGCATTACTAAGTCGATAGAGAAGGGTATGCGCCCCGACCTGCCAGAAGAGGCCAAATCTGCCAAACTCAATCTTAAAAAGATACCGAAAGAAGAATATGCCAGCCTGGTAAAGGACCTTAGTTCTCAGATGGAGCTAGCCAGCGCCAACCTGCAATTCGAAACGGCCGCCGAACTGCGCGATATCATAAACGATATAAAGGCTAAGATGTAGCCTAATTGTCGGGTAGCTGCAGTTCGAGTTGGTTGGCTACGTGTCGGGCTATAACCGCTGGTGCTTCCCCGGCGCTTAGCATGCGGGTAGCGCTCGCCAGGGCCTCGACACCGGCATCAACAACATCCATACGACCGACGGCGAGATGACGGTAGTCTCGGTCGATAATGTAGGCGTTCG
>JBBQTW010000036.1:0-8438 GCA_038234505.1 Saccharimonadales bacterium (SeqCode)
GTTTTGCGGGCTTTTTTGCCACCACGGCGACCAGTATCGGTGGCTTCGGACTCTTCGTACTGTTGGCGGTTGAGCAGCTGCTCAACTTCGCTGACTAATGCGTCGACATCGACACTGAGACCTGCCAGTAGTTTGGCGCCCTGTGAGTTCTTTTGGCTCAGGATACTATAGAGGATATGTTCGGTGCCGCAGAATTCTTGATCGTATTCCTGGGCGATATCATAGGCCATCTTTAGTGTCAGCTTGGCGGTTTCGCTGAGACCTTTGGCGCCGACATTCAGGATAAGCGTTTTCGGGGTGCCATTAAGTGCTAGCCGGGCGCGGTCGAGTGTTATACCAGCCCCTTCGAGCAGCTTGGCGCCCATGCTGTCCTCTTGCGCCAGCAAGCCTAGCAGCAAGTGTTCCGTGCCTACATAAGCACTGCCGAAACTGCGCGCTAGAGCATCGGCATGCTTCAGGCTTTGCAGCGCGTTATTAGTTAAGTGGTTCAGAAATTCTTGGAAGTCTGGAGAGTTAGGCATCATGGCTATTATTGTCCTCCTTTTGGGCTGATAAAACTGTGAGATTTCTCTAGTTTTGGGCTCAGCATTTCGTGTTGAAGCATCAGGCCAAACTGGCAAAATGTTCTACCACCATACTATCGCAATTAGCACTCTAAGGTCAAGAGTGCTAATTGGGTTGTCTAAGGTAGGCGTCTATTAGGACCACATCTCGCTGATCTTTCGGACGGTCGTGCTCAACTTTCCAACGTCGTAATCTTGCCAATGTAACAAAATTATACCCGGCCACCACATTGTTGTCGCCGACGAGTTCGTCAAAGTTTGGTTTGCCATCATTATCCCACGCCAACCATGCTTCTGAGCCTTTGGTTTGTAGAAGTTCATGGCCATCTACCTCGGTCATAACCCAGCTAGGATGTTGGGATAGTTCCTCGTACAGGCTATGGCTCACCACCAAATCTATATCATCAGCCGTGCGAATGCCAAGCACGTCAAGCAGGCCACTGCCGACGACCACGAAGTTATCCGGATCCAGCCCCAATGCCCGTAATCGCTCGATGAACGTTGCCATCGCGCCAGGTTACTCGCCGTGTTCTTCGATAGCGTCCAGGAGGGCGTTCTCTAGTTCGGTCTTCTTTTTCAACTTCGGTGGCGATTTAGACTTAGCGGGTTCAGTCGCGGGGGAAGCCGTAGGTGCGTTTTCTTCTGGAGTAGCATCTGGGGTGGGGTCAGGAGCCGCAGTAGTATCCTTTTCGGCTTCGATATCCAGCTCGTAACCGCTGAGCTTGCTGGCCAGGCGAACATTTTGGCCGCTCTTGCCAATAGCAATACTCAACTGGTCTTCGGGAACCAGCACGCGCGCCTTTTGGTTCTTTTCGTCCAAAATTACTTTAGCGACTTTGGTTGGGCTAAGGGCGTTGGTGATGTACTCGACAGTGTCTTCATTCCAGACAATAATATCGATCTTCTCCTGCTCGCCGACTTCGGATACGACGGCGTTCACGCGGGTACCGTGGCCACCGACAAATGTGCCGACAGGGTCAACCCCAGGTACATTGCTGGCAACAGCAATTTTGCTGCGCACACCGGCTTCGCGGGCAATACCCTTGATCTCGACAGCGCCACTTTCCATCTCTGGGACTTCGCCGCGGAACAACCATTCGATAAATTCTTTATTGCCACGGCTGACAACCAGCTGCGGGCCACGGAAACCGCGCTCCACGTCTTTTAGGTACACTTTCAGGCGTTGGCCTGGGTAGTAGCGCTCACCCTGGATCTGCTCGCTGCGCGGCATAATTCCCTGAGCTTTGCCGAGGTCGATACGGACAATGTTTCCCTCGACACGGGCGACGACAGCGTTGATGACTGTGCCGATTTTGTCCTCATACTCGGCCATGACAATTTCGCGCTCAGCTTCGCGCAGGCGCTGCAAAATAACTTGCTTGGCGGTCTGAGCCGCTACCCTACCGAAAGCTTCGACCTTTTCGTGGAGTTCGAGCAGGTCGCCAACTTTGGCGTTTTTCTTCATAACCTGGGCGTCGCCCACGCTAATTTCGTAGTCGGCATCACCGACTTTTTCGACGACTTCCTTAGTAACATAGGCATCGACATCACCAGTGTTGAGGTTCATACTAACGCGAATTTCTTGCTCGCGCTCGCCGTAGTCGCGGCGATACGCAGCCGCTAGGGCTTGCTCTACCACTTCTTGCACGGTTTCCTCCGGCAAGTTCTTTTCTTCAGCAATCGCCTTAATAGCGACGGCGAGTTGTTTAAAATCCATGTCCATATCTTTTCTCCTTCTCTATTATTTCCAAATTGTAATGGTCCCTCTAAATGCAAAAATCCGACCTGCCGGCCGGACTGAACACTCACATTATAACACCCGTATCACTTCCCTACAATTACCAGCAGCTTATTCCTAAATAACCGAAAAGGGTGTATATTCAGCAAAATAGGGGATTGCGGAGTAGCGATGACGAGCAGAAACGATTTAGAGATAATTAGCGAATTAGGTGTCGGGGTGCTGGACTACCCCGAAGAGTCCGGCACACAAATTGGCAAATTTATACGCACCGGTGCGCTGGTGATAGCTGGGCCATTTGTGTCAGCATCTTTCGATGCTCTGGAGCATCACTCAATTCTGAATAGCGCAATGCTTGGCGATTTAGCGGATACTTTCTGGGAGCATGTCAGCCCTGCACCGGACCAACAAACGGAGCCGTTCTTGTCGGTTAATAATATACCGATGCCGTTCTTGAACGATGCTGGCTTGTTCAAAGTCGGTAATAAGGATGTATCTGACTCAGATCCAGCTAGAACTTTGGTCATCTATGGCAACAGCACTCATTATGGAGCAGCCGCTGAGCCCGGCAGACGTCGAACGGCTCATATTTTTCACGAAGTTTTCCAGAATGTTGCTGAAGTTAGCCTAAGCAGTGGACGCGTCTAGCCCGTTACTCCATGCTAAAATAAACAGATATGGGAAAATCTGTAACTCGACTATTCAACCAGTTTCAGCCGGGCAAATATGGCCTGACATTGTCGCCCGACAGTAGCGCAATGCACTTTACTGGCACCGTTATGGTGCGCGGTAAAAAAGTCGGGCGGCCGAGTCAGCGCATCACATTGCATGGCAAAGGGTTGAAGGTTACCGAAGCGACCATTACTAAGCACGACAAAAAGGGCGACGTGGTGGTGGCCGTGGAGCGGATCAATCTGCAGAAAAGCTACGACGAAATCCGCCTGCATGCCGGGGAGATGATTTATCCCGGCGAATACACACTAACGCTGACGTTCGAAGCACCAATCACCAAGGGCATGACCGGCCTCTACCCCTGTTTCTTCCAACACGAGGGTGCCGAGCACACCATGCTGATGACGCAGTTCGAGAGCCACCATGCCCGTGAGTGCTTCCCGTGTGTCGACGAGCCAGAGGCCAAAGCTACCTTCGACCTGACGCTTATAACACAGCCAGACATTACTGTGCTCGGCAATACGCCCGTCAAGGAACAAAAAGCTGAGAACAATCAGCTCGTCACAACCTTCGAGACAACACCGCGCATGAGCAGCTACCTGCTAGCCTTCGTCATCGGCGAATTGCACAGCAAATCTACCAAGACTGCTCGTGGTACCGACGTATCTGTCTGGGGCACTATCGCCCAGCCCGCCGACTCGTTCGACTTTTCGCTGGATATCGCCAAACGCTCTATAGAATTTTTCGAAGATTATTTCGGCATCGACTACCCACTGGCCAAGGCCGACCATGTTGCCTGCCCGGACTTCTCTAGTGGCGCTATGGAGAACTGGGGGCTAATAACCTACCGCGAGCGCGCCCTGCTGGTCTATCCCGGCCAGACGTCACAGAGCAGCCAGGAGATGATAGCTACGGTGGTAGCCCACGAAACTTCACATCAGTGGTTTGGCAACCTCGTGACCATGAAATGGTGGGACGATCTGTGGCTCAACGAGAGTTTTGCCAATATCATGGAATACGAAGCGCCGGACAGCATGTACCCAGAGTGGCACTTCTGGGATACCTTTGTCGCCCAAGAAGGCCTCTCAGCCCTGCGCCGCGATGCCACGCCCGGCGTCCAGTCGGTCAAACTAGCAGTGAACCACCCAGACCAAATCAGCACACTGTTCGATCCGTCCATCGTCTACGCCAAAGGTGGCCGCCTGCTAAACATGATGAAGCAATACATCGGCGAGCCGGCATTCCGCCAAGGCCTGAGCGCTTACTTTGCCAAACACGCCTACGGCAATACTATCGGTGCCGACCTATGGACCGCACTCAGCGAAGCCAGTGGCAAGGACGTTGCAGCATTCATGAATCCCTGGCTAGAGCAATCCGGCTTCCCAGTCCTGACTGTCGAACAAGCTGGCGATGAGCTAAAAATCAGCCAACAGCACTTCTTGGACAACATGAGCAAGACGGATGCTGAGCGCCTATGGCCGGCGCCACTATTCGCTACCGACGACGCAGTGCCAGCCCTACTTGACAGCCGCACTATTACCACCACTGTCAAGAGCCACGAGCCGGTACTTGTTAACAGTGGTGCGCACGGCCACTATGTGGTGAACTACGCCAGTGACTCCCAGCGCGAAGCCCTGAAGTCTAAAATTAGCGACAAATCACTCACCAACGGCGAACGACTGATGGCGCTCAACGATGCCAGTATGCTGGCGAGAGCCGGCCTGCGCAGCTACGGCGATGTACTACAACTGCTTGCCGCCTACGAACACGAAGATTCCGAGCCAGTGTGGGATATGATTTCGCTCATCGTGGCCGAGAGCCGACGATTTGTTGATCTCGATGAGTCTTTGGAAGCCAAAATTAAGACCTACATCCGCACACTGGTGGCGGCCGAACTTGCACGCCTAGGGTGGGAGCCAATTGACGGCGAGTCCTCAGCCGACCAGAAGCTGCGAGCCACTATCATCGGCCTGGCAGCCTACGCCGACGAACCGAAAGTGCTCGACCACGCCCTAGAACTGTTCGACAAGTACAAAGCTGGCGATCAGAACGCTATCCAGCCAGAGTTGCGTAGTATCGTCTTCGGTGTACCCGTCAAGCTCGATAAACCCGGTGCCGTCGATTACCTACTTGATCTCCACGTCAAAACCAATAGCAGCGACCTTCAAGCCGACGCCTGTGCGGCGCTGACAGCTACTCGCAAGCCCGAAGTTGCCAGCAAACTACTTAGCCGTATCACCGATGCCAAACTCGTAAAGCCGCAGGACGCCGACCGCTGGCTCATATATCTGCTGCGCAACCGTTACTGTGGCGACACCGCCTGGCAGTGGATGGTCGATAACTGGAACTGGATAGTCGAAACCTACGCTCAGGACAAATCCTACGATATGCTGCCGCGCTATGCCGCTACGGCCGCCAGTACGCAAGCGCAGGCTGACCGCTACCGCGAATTCTTCGCACCCAAAACCGACGAAATTGCCCTCAAGCGCAATATAGAAATCGGCCTAGAAGAAATAGCTAGCCGCGTCGACTGGCTCCAGCGCGACCTGGCCAGCGTGCAAGCGTTTTTCAAGTAAGCGAATCGATGAAATCCGTGACTTCGAAATCAGCGCCGCTAACCTCGACACCAGCTAGTCGATAATCGCCACTGCGACGGTTCTCGCTCAGCCACATTTCGGCAGCAAACTGCATCTGCCGGAGTTTACCGGGCGTAATATATTCTAGGCCACCGCCAGCGATGTCGTTTTTGCGATATTTTACTTCTACGAAATACAAATCTCGACTCTTTTCGGCGATAATGTCGATTTCGTAGGTCCTTGTTCGAACGTTTTGGCCAAGCACGGTGAAGCCTTGATGTTTTAGGTATGTTGCGGCGGCGGCTTCGGCCTGGCGGCCGGTGTCAAAACTTGTCATGCCGTGCCCGCCAACAGCGCCTGGATGGGGCGGAATGATCTGCGGTGTATATCGCAGACACCGTACGATCGCAGCATTTGCTGGTGCAGACAGGTGCCGTAGCCGACATGGCGGTCGAAGGCGTACTCGGGGAATTTTTGGTGGGCAACGTTCGCCATATAGCTGTCACGGGCGACCTTGGCCACGATGCTAGCCGCGCTGACTGCCGGCACACTGGCATCCGCCTTCACGACAGCCCTCGCCCTGGTGTCCGTTGGGAAGTAGTTAATATTGCCGTCGATAATAATTTCGTCGAAGCTACAATCAATCTGCTCCATTGCTCGCTGCATGGCCAGGCCCACGGCAGCGGTCAGTCCAATATCGTCCAGTTCGGCCGGCTCTACCCAGCCGAGGCCAACAGCTGTGGCGTGTGCTCGGATCTCGACAGCTAGCTTCTCGCGCTGAGCTTTAGTCAGCACTTTTGAGTCCGCTAATCCGGCTAGAGGTTGCGCGAGCACAACCGCGCCAGCTACAAGTGGCCCAGCCCAGCTGCCGCGGCCGACTTCATCTATACCAACGGTTATCATGAGCTCTATTGTAGAACATCGACGCAAATAAAAACTCCGGCAGGCAGCCGGAGTTGGAAATTCGGAATTGCTTGCTTAGGCTTCGTCGTGCTTGGCAACCGCTTCGGCGACTTTGGCCTCGGTGGCGGCTTCTTCGGCGGCTTTGACTTCGGCTTCGGCCTCAGCAGCCTTGCCAACTTCTTCGTGAAGCTTGACTTCTTCGGCTTCAGCAGCGGCATCGTGGATGTTGTTGACGGCGGCGGCATCAAAGGCGGTACCTGTCAGACGAGCCGATTTGCCGGTGCGGGCGCGCATATACGTTAGGTAGTTGCGGCGAACTTTGCTACGCTTGGTAACTTCAATCTTCAGAACAAGTGGACTGTGGAGCAAAAAGCTCTTTTCGACGCCAACACCACTGGCGATACGGCGCACAGTGATACGGCTGGTGTGTGAACCTTTGCGGTCGGTACGAATAACAAGCCCCTGGAAAATCTGAACCCGCTCTTTGGCGCCTTCACGAATTTTCTGGTGGACTTTGACGGTATCGCCCGAACGAACGTCGACGACTGCCGACTTCCGATATTTGGCGTTAACTTGTTCAATCACACTTGGCATAACTGAACCATCTTACAGTATTCTGACAGATTGAGCAAGAGTCCTAGCTAATATTCTTGTGTCAGAATTCAATTTCGATGCCAAGCGTCGCAGCCAACTTGCCAAGTGGGTATCCAGCACGAACATCATAGTCCAGGATATCGCTTTTCGAGGGATCCTTTAACTCCGATATGGTCTGGGCTAGACACTTTGTAAAAAATCTACACCTGTCACACTGTTCGATAGACCACTCGCGGTACTCTGGCTGTTTGAATCTTTCTGCGAACTCCTCGTCCTCGCAGGTTGCATATGGTCGCCACTCGGCTGGATCGGGCAATTTGAAAGTTCGTCGCCCTCTGCTGGACGTCGACTTGGGTATTGATTGGCCACTACTCGGCTCGATTTGAGGGCTAGTGACTGGGGTTTGTTGCTGTTCTTTACGAGCTCTATTTGGAGCCAGCCTGCTCTTAGCATTTGTTTTTTGTAGTTCCGGTTTAGCCGTAGTTTGGGTGGGCGAGGTTGGAATCTGCTGCTGAGGTTTGAGGTGGCGGTCGACAACTTCCCCCTTCGGAATCTTTGGTCGTTTTATCAATGGGCTGACCGAGCTCTTGCCATATTCATATATCGTCATAGTTTAACTATAACAGTCAAGTACAGTTTTTAGCCGACGACGCGGAAGATTTCGTCTAGGGTGGTTTGGCCGGCACAGACTTTTAGGATACCGTCCTGCAGCATCGTGCGCATGCCGCTGCGGATAGCGGCGGCTTCGATTTCTTGGGCCGAGATAACTTTGTGGGTGGTTTCTAACAGTGTTCTGATGTCGCCTGTCATCAGGAACAATTCGCGAATTGCTAACTGACCTTTGAAGCCGTAGGGGTTTTCTGGAGTAGTGCCAGCTTTGAAAAGTTGCAAATTATTGAGGTCGGGGCGCTCCACGCCTTCGGGAAGGGTTTCGACAACCTCGCGGATTTTGGCAACTTCCGCCTCCGTCGGCTGGTACGGCTGCTTGCAGCTGTCATCGAGCTGACGCACTAAGCGCTGGGCAAGCACGAGTCGGATAGCCGATACGAACAGCGGGTTTTGGCCAATTACGTCAGAAAGGCGGGTTAGCGCCGCTGAAGCCGAACTGGCGTGGAAGGTGCTGAGGACCAGGTGGCCGGTCAGCGAGGCCTGCAATGCTGTCTTGGCGGTGTCATTGTCGCGGATCTCGCCCACCATCACAATATCTGGGTCGAGCCGGAGGATAGCCCGCAGCTTTTCGGCAAAATTTAGCTCCTGCGTGGTTTTGCTGGCGACAGATATCTGCACAATGCCTGGGAACTGGTACTCGACCGGGTCTTCGACGGTGATAATTTTGCGCTCATCGGAGTTGAGCGTATTGAGGATGGAATACAGCGTCGTGGTCTTGCCCGA
>JBBQTW010000037.1:0-8258 GCA_038234505.1 Saccharimonadales bacterium (SeqCode)
TGTGATTGGAATAATCTATCATCCGGGGCTCAAGGTCGGTGCCGTAGATGTCGTAGCCCATCAACATGGCTTCTTGCAGCAGCACGCCGGTGCCGCAGAAGGGGTCGAGCAGGCGTGCATTGTGGGGTTTTTTGTTGGTCGGGTGTTCTGGGTCGATGACAGCACCGTCTGGGACAACGTGTTTGCCAGCTAAGTTGACGATAATCTGCGCCAGTTTGGGTGGCAACATGCCGACGCGGGCGTCGCGTTTCGGGCGGCCACGGTCGCGCAGGGTGTAGGCATCGATATCTTGAATCTGCACGGTCTGGGCCAGGAAGGTCTGTTGGCCGTCGGCCACAATCACAAACTCCCAGCCGGTCGGGCCGGTGAGGTGGTTGTGTTGGACCTGAGCGCTGCTGAGCGCAGGCTCTTGGTTTGGCGTCAGGCGCACAGAGCGGCCGGCTTTTTTGACAGCTTTTTTGACACTCAGGCCGGTGGCCTGGATGCGCTGGGCTGATTCGGTAAACCCATAGGCGCTGATGCCAATCTGGATTTTGCCTTCCGGCAGCGACAGGGCATGCTCCGGCGTGTGTTTGACTAGATAGCGCTCGATCTCGCCCCAGTGCGTGGTGTCGAGCAGCGTTAGGACCTTGCACAGCTTGACGGAGCCGCCCAGCCGGTCGAAATCAACTTCGCTGGGGTCGCGAAACACCACCGTGGCATTGGCGCCAGCCTTTTTCAGGTTGCGGCCACCATATAGGCTCTCTAGCTCTGCCAAGCCGAGGGCTGGCTGGCGACCGAGGATTAATAAACTGTCTGTCATCTGTACGTACAGTATAACGTAGCGCTCGCGACAATCGCGCTATAATAGTCAGACATGGCTCACGAATCATTTTTTGCGCGCAACTGGAAACTGCTCCTCAACCTCATCACGCTGCTAGCACTTATCGTGGTGATGTACGCCTTGCGACATCAGCTGGCCGACACACTACGCAACCTCCACCACGTCAACGGTTGGGTGCTGCTGCTGATAATTCCGCTAGAGGCATTAGGCTATCACGGACAGACGCGGATGTATCAATCGCTGTTTCGGACCGTCGGCACCAAACTCGACTACAAGCCGATATTGAAGGTTGCCCTGGAGCTGAATTTCGTCAACCACGTTTTTCCGAGCGGTGGCGTGTCGGGGATATCGTATTTTGGGCTGCGCCTGCGCTCACTCGGCGCGCGCGGTAGCCAGGCGACACTCATCCAGACCATGCGGCTGGTGCTGCAGTTTTTGTCATTCGAGCTGCTGCTATTTTTCGGTATGTTTGCGCTGGCGGCTCACGGCCATGTTAGCAATCTGACGATATTAATCGGTACGGTGATTGCCATGTCGGTACTGGTTGGGACCGGTGTGTTCGGCTATATCATCGGCAGCAAAAGCCGGATCAATGCCTTTTTTACCTGGGCGACGCGAGTGGTCAATCGACTGCTACAATTTGTGCGCCGCGGTAACCACCCGGAGACGATAAATATCTTGCGGGCCCGCGTGGCGTTCGATGAATTTCACGAAACTTATATCGAGCTGAATGCCAAACGCAGCGAGCTGGTCGGCCCGTTTTGGTGGGCCTTTATCTATAACCTCACAGAAGTGTTGGTGATATATGTTGTCTATGTTGCCTTTGGCGAGTGGGTAAATATCGGGGCGATTATCCTGGCCTTTGCCGTCGCGAACTTTGCCGGCCTGGTGAGCGTGGTGCCCGGCGGCTATGGTATTTACGAAGGCCTGATGACAGCGGTCCTGGCGACAGCTGGTATATCGCCAGCCGTGAGTCTGCCGGTAACAGTGATGTACCGTGTGCTCAACACGCTCCTGCAGGTTCCACCGGGCTACGTGCTCTACCAGCAAGCGATTAGGCGAGGCGCGGCCGAAGCACCTACCGAGCAGCACAACGATGCCGGATGACATTCAGCTGAGTGTCAGCGAGTTCGTAGCGTTACTCAATCAAACACTTGAGTTCGCTTATCCGAGCGTATTGGTGACAGGCGAGCTGGCAAATTTCCGGATTAGTCGTAACCGCTGGGTGTATTTTGATCTGAAGGATGACGAGTCGAGCGTCCGCTGTTTTGGCACGGTCTATCAGCTCCCGGGGCCGCTCGAAGACGGTATGTTACTAAATGTCCGGGCTGTGCCGCGGCTGCACCAGCAGTTTGGGTTTAGTCTAAATATTCTCAACCTACAGCCGGCGGGCGAGGGCTCACTGCGCAAAGCCGCCGAGCTGCTGGCTGCCAAATTGCAGGCCGAGGGCTTGTTCGACGCTGCTCGCAAGCGGCCGCTGCCGTATCCGCCACAGCGCATCGGGCTGGTGGCGTCTGGCGAGTCGGCGGCGTATGCTGACTTTATAAAAATTCTGAACGCCCGTTGGCACGGTGTCGAAATAGTCCATGCCGACGTGCAAGTGCAGGGCGAAGCCGCGCCAGCGCAAATCGTGTCGGCTATCGAACAGCTGAACGGGTTGGCCGAGCCTCCAGAAGTTATTGTTATCACCCGTGGTGGTGGCAGCGCCGAAGATTTGGCGGCATTTAGTAGCGAGCAGGTGACACGGGCCGTGGCCGCCAGCCGCGTACCCACCCTGGTAGCTATCGGCCACGAAGTCGATATCAGCTTGGCCGAGTTGGCCGCCGACCAGCGTGCTAGTACACCCAGCAATGCTGCCGAGCTACTGGTACCGGACAAGCAAACAGCGCTCCAGCAGCTGGCAGCTGAGCGTAGCGATTTATCCAGCGCCCTCGCGGCAATTATTGCCAGGCAGCGCCGCGACTACCTAGAGCTAAAAATTGCTCTGACGCAGCAGATGCAGGCTCAGGTGCGCGGTGCACGCCAGACCGTACGAGGCCGCCGGCAACTACTCGAGGTACTCAGCCCGCAGGCGGTACTGCAGCGGGGCTACGCTATCGTGCGGCAGGGCGGGACAACTGTGCGCAGCGCCCAGCAGCTCAAAAAAGGTGATAGCATAGATATAACATTAGCTAGCGGCACGATTGCTGCCCGCGTAGACACAACCAAAGGAGACTAACCCGACATGCCCAAAGAACTCGACTACCGCGCCCTGAGCGACGAGCTAGAAACCATTGTCCTAGCCCTCCACCAGGACGACATCGACGTCGATGTTGCCATGCAGCGCTACGAACGCGGACTGGCGCTGGTCGGCCAGCTAGAGACGTATCTCAAAGCGGCCGAGAACCATATTACGAAGCTAAGCAAAACTAAGGAATAATCTACTATGCTGACAATCGTCGGCCTTATACTGCTCGTACTGATTGCATGCTTTGGCTTTGTGCTGGCATTTGGCGCGCCGTACCTGCCGACACTCACCAAACACATGCAGGAAGCCCTGGAGCTGGTTGATTTGCAGCCCGGCCAGGCGCTGCTGGAGCTCGGCTGCGGCGACGGCAAAGTATTGATTGCTGCGGCCCAGCGTGGGCTACGGGTTGTTGGCTACGAGCTTAATCCGCTACTGGTGATATTATGCAAAGTCCGCTGCTGGCGCTACCGCCAGCTTGTCAGCGTGCGTTGGGCTAATTTTTGGACTCACCCCTGGCCAGAAGTCGACGGTATCTTCGTATTTGTAATGCCTCGCCACATGGCAAAACTGGATACAAAAATCGTGCAATATAAGCATAAGCCTGTCAAGCTCGTAAGTTTTGCATTCCAGATCCCAGGCGGCAAGCCGGCCACCCAGCTCGGCAGCGCCTACCGCTACGACTACAAATAAAAACACCCGTAGCGGATGTTTCGTCTGGAATATCTAGGGTGAAGAATGACAAGCAGGTGATACAGGAACGGGAAGGTAAAGTTTCTTGGTGTTGGCCAAGAATCTTGTGAGCCACCCACCCGTTCCTGTACCATCTGCCAGCCACCCTTCGTGATTGCCACAGACAAATGTCTGCGACGTGGGTGGTGCTAGCGGCTGAGTTTTTGGTGAGTGTTCACCAGGTTCATGATGCTGTTGATGACCGCGTCGGGGATCAGTTGATCCCTCAGTTCGTGGACGGCGGTCTGCCAGGAACTGCACTGGATAAGTGCTGAACCCGAGCCGTGGGTGCGGGACAGAGTGGGGCCGTTGAAGCTGACGCTGCAATCGTCGAAGTTGACGGTGTAGCTGTTCGCCCAGATGATTTCGTGCCGGCCTTGGCCGCGGACTTCGAAAGATTCGGTGCCGGGAGGCAGCGAGACGGTGATTGGCTTGGACATGGGTTGCTCCCTTGTTCGTGTGTGGTCGTGGGTACCATACGATGTTCAGCGCAAAACTAAACAGCGTATGGCACGCGCGACCAGCCTGCTTGTCAAAGGTCATGCTCAACCGAACCTATACAGCCCAGGAGCATTATATGATTGTAGAATAAAAAACGTATAAAGTCAATATAGAGGTAGGAGAAACATGACAAGCAGACGGCACAGGGAAAAGAGGTAGAAAACCCCCAAAACGCAGTGCGAACAGTAATGTTCACGACCACATCCCCTATGCCGGCTGCCTATCATGTTTCGGTGGATTTGAAGCTAGTAGCCGCAATTACTCATCCTGGGAGCGTCGGTACAACTGCATTCGCTCCGCGATGACGGCGACGAGGCGCGGGTGGAGCTGGAGGCCCGTCAGTGTGCGACGACCATCCTTACCGTCGTTCAGATCGACAGATTTGAAGCAGCGCTCGGCCTCTGTGCCATGGACGATGCCCCAGAACACAACAGTGCCTGTGGTGCAGTCCAGATCATAGCTGTCGACCAAAATGATCTTCCGTCGCCAGTGTGCGGTCATCTCGAACGACGATACGCCGTCCGGAAGTCTTGCCGACAGGGTGTGGTGGATGGTACGAGTCATGAGTTTGCTCCGTTCAGGGTAGGTGTTACTTCGGGTCTACGAGCAGGAGGTGTTCGCCGGTCAGCTCGTAGTACTTCTGCTGTATCAGCTCCGTGTGGAGCGGACATGCGTCTAGCTCGGCCAGCTTGGCATAGGGCGATGACTCATCGAGACTGACAACAATTTTGTCATTGCCGGTCGCGTAGCGCCTTGGCCCCATGAAGGTGGCTGTTCGAGTACTGGGCTGGACCTGAATCTGTGTCACTGTGATAGCGACACGGCCCGAATCCAGTTCTCGCCACTCATCTGGCATGAGCAATATGAGATCCGGGTAATCCGGTGTTTCGTAGGCCATGAAAGCTTCTCTCTCTGTTGCAGTGTGCGGACGTTCATACCCCTCGTTGTTCGATAGGGCAATCAAGCGCTAGGGGGTACAAGCGTCCTGTCTGCTTGTCAATAAGCCTGCTCAACCAGCGAAAAATTACTCTCGCGGGAGCACGGGAGTATATTAGCATAAAAGTGTTATAAAATCAAGTCTGCCGCGACTGCATTTACCCCTTGCCAGCGGCGCGCTTATTCTTTACCATGAGCAGTATGAAATCACGTCGGGGTCAGTTGGGGCAGCAGGGCATGCTCAATGCACTTTTGTTACCGTTGATAGTTGTTGTGCTGCTGCTGGTAGCCGCCGCTGGCTTCGCTGTCTGGGCCTTTCAAGGCCGCCAAGACTTCAAGGACAATGTCGACAGCAAAGTCACTGTGGCTGTCGGAGCGGCCGTGAAGTCCGAGGATGCCAAACAAGCGGCGCTGTACGCCGAGGCCGACAAATATCCGCTGAAAACCTACGCCGGCCCAGAGGCCTATGGCAGCGTCCAGGTGCAGTACCCGAAAACGTGGAGCGCCTATATTATCGAGCAGGGCAACGGCGATGCACTGGTCGATGGTTATTTCCAGCCAAACTTCGTCCCCAATACTCAGACCGTAACCAACAGCTATGCGCTGCGGGTGCGGGTGGCCAGCCAGAGCTACGCTAGTGTTATCCAAAACCTGCAAAACTTAGTCAAAACCGGCAAAACCACCGCCACGCCATTTGCATTTAGCAAGGTGCCGACCGCCGTCGGTACTCGGTTCGATGGTCAGATTGGCCAAAACAGCAAGGTTGGCAGCCTGGTCGTTGTGCCGCTGCGCACCAATACCCTCGAAGTCTCCACCGAGGCACCACAGTTTACCGACGATTTTAACAAAAATATTCTACCCAACCTCAGCTTCAGCCCCTAGCTGGAGTGTTGTCGACTCTACGGCTCCGCTTGAACTGGTCTAGTGTGTATACTAAGCCTTAGATTAAGTGTGAGGGGTAGCAAGCACGTGCGGCAACAGGCGATTGGTGGCCAAACAGCACTCAGCGAACAGCTGCTGCTATCGATTGCCGAAGAATTGAAGTTGCCGCTGCTGCAGATTGCCCGGGCGGCTGAACTGGCGGCCCTCAGCCAGCCGCACTCGCCAATTGAGTCATTGCGGAGCTTGCAGGATATCCAGACTACGGCCGATAGCACGGTCCAGCTGCTGGATAGCTATTTGTTTGGGGCGCGGCTGGCACTGGAGGACGATTATCACTTGCTAATGGAGCCGGTGTCGGTGTCGAGCGTGCTGTACGATACCGGGCAGCAGCTGTCGTCGCTGGCCAAAATGTACGGTGTCGATTTGCGCTTGGTTATCCCGGGCAAATTCGAACCAGTTTTGGCCAACCGCCAGGGCTTGCAGTCGGCACTGGCCAGCCTGGGCTGGACGCTTATCGAAGCCTTGGCGAGTTTGGGTGCCAAGGAGTTAACACTGAGCCTAGCAGCCCACCGCTGCCGCTATGGCATCGTGGCCGGTCTGTACAGCGATGTCGAGCAACTGACCACCGACGCACTCCGTCAGGGCCGCAAACTGCACGGCCATGTTCGCCAGCCGTTGGCTACCCTGAGCCCCAGCAGCGGGGCGGGCGTGTTTGTGGCCGATGCCATACTCCAGGCCATGGATAGCGGCCTCAAACCGACCCGCCACCGCAATCTGTATGGCCTCGGCGCTATTTTGCAGCCAACACCGCAGATACAACTGGTATAGCCGATGGGAAAACTGAACATTTTACTTATCGAACCCAGAAATGTCCGGTGGACATTTTCTGTCGACACGAGGGAACCGTCGAGGCCGCTGCCATGAACATTTTACTTATCGAACCGGATACGTTGCTGGCCCGGACATACACCGCAGCGCTCGCGGCGGCCGAGCACACTGTGGAGCATGCTACCACCGCCCAGGCAGGGATTTTTGCGGCCGACCGCCGGACGCCCGACCTCATTATTTTGGAACTGCAACTTGTCAGCCATAGCGGTATCGAATTTTTGTACGAATTACGCAGTTACCCCGAATGGCAAGCGCTACCAGTTATCGTGCTCAGCCAAGTGCCGCCGGCCGAATTTATCGATAGTTGGGATTTGCTCCAACACTCCCTGGGTGTCCAGACCTATCTGTACAAACCACGCACTACGCTGACAAAGTTGCTGACGACCGTAGCCAAAGCCACCACCAGCCCGATTGCCGCATGAGGCAAATTGTCACGCGCGGCATAGTGCTGAGCCGCACCGATTTTGGCGAGGCCGATCGTATCCTCACCATCCTGACACCAGACCATGGCAAGTTACGTCTGGTGGCCAAAGGTGTTCGCCGTATCAAATCCAAGCTGGCCGGCGGCATCGAACTGTTTAGTATCAGTGATCTCAACTACATCGTGGGCAAGCGCGATTTGGGCACGCTGGTGTCGGCCCGCATGGACATCCATTTTGGCAATATTATCAAAGACATCACCCGTGTGCAGCTGGGCTACGAGCTTATTAAACTTATTAACAAAAACACTGAGGACGAGCCGGAGGCCGATTATTTTCATATCCTGACCAATGCCTTTCAGGCGCTAGATGGCGACGCGCCGCCAGAGCTTATCCAGGTGTGGGCCGTAGCGCAGCTGCTCAAAATCGGTGGCCACGCCCCAAATCTCCAGTCCGACACGGCCGGTGCCAAACTCGATGCTGCCGCCGTCTACAATTTCGACCCCGACGCCATGGCCTTCGCCGCCCATTCGGCCGGACGTTTTGCCGCCAACGATATCAAGTTTCTGCGCCTGCTGTTTGGTAGCGATTCGGCCACCCAGCTGCGCAATATCAGCGGACTCAGTGGACACCTAGCGGCAACTATGCCACTTGTAAACCTCTGGCAACAGCAGTATATTCGCTAATATAACTTGCTAAGGGGAGCGCCGATATGTCATCCAAAGCAGCTGCATCGTTCGAACTGGAAGCCTCGCAGGCTTGCACCGGGGGTTTGGGTACGATAGTTGGGCGGCTGTACTACACGCAGAACGGTGGTCGTTCGGTTGTCTATTCTGACCCGATGCTAAAATTC
>JBBQTW010000038.1:0-8255 GCA_038234505.1 Saccharimonadales bacterium (SeqCode)
CCGCCACGGCTTCGTGGTAGCCGACCGTCACCGGGCCTTCGACGATGCCAAAGTCCTGTTCGAATTCTACGAAAAAGCAGTCGCCGAACACGGCCTAGAGGCTTACCGAGCTATGGACCACCTACTGGTCAAATCCCGCTCGTCTTTTGCTAGCTAAACATACACAACTGATGGCTAATGTGGCTGTGGCTTCTGACCTGGCGGGTCTATGGGCGTTGCGCGGAAACAGCTTACCGAGTATGGGAAGTCTTGGGTCATAACGTAGTGATAGCCGGTGACAGTTTTGCTGGCTAGCGTGTAGCTGCTGGTGATGCCGTGACATGCGTCTAGGTCGCTCGTGGTCAGGACACTATTTGGCGCTACAGTGGGGCCGGTAATTGGAAAGCCATCGAGCGCGTAGCCTATCACGGTGTGTACGCTGATGTCTTTGATGCAGCTGCTAAGCGTGTGGTAGTGGTATTCGCCCTGGCTCTGCGGGTGGCCGCCGCAACTGTCTTGGATTTCCCAAGCGCCAGCATCGCGGCCCCCGGCGTCGAAGCCGTTGTTGAGCGCTACACCAGTGAGCATCACACCGACCTGACCACCTTCGCAGGTGGGCGTGGTGGCGTATGCTGGGCCGGCATTTAGGCCAAAGGATAAGGTCTGAGCTGTGATACTGTTCGGGTTACGGTCGTAGGCGTAGGCTGGGTCTGTCGCCAAAATTGGGAACGTACCTGTCGGGTGAGTAGGTAAATCATTGGTGGTTATGGTGCGAGTGGTGCCGCTGAGTGTATTAGTAAAACTTGCTTGCCATGTGACGCTACCAGCGACATGCAGTTTCTGATTTAGGTTATAGGTCGTGTTGTCGCTACTGAACCAGGGGCCACGTTTGCCTGCGCCACCGCTCTCTACCTGAACGTTTTTGGCGTAGCCGCCGCAAGCATAGACATAGCCAACCTTTGGCGCATCGGTGACATATTTGCCATCGCCAACTGGCAAAATACCACTGGCGTACTTATTGCCGTAGTTTTTTGTTGTATCGAGCACCAGGCCTTCGGTTTTCACCACCGGTGTAGCAGCCTGAGCTTGCTTGGTAGTTGCCACGGGTGTCACCACGGCATTTGTACTCTCGTGATGCCACCACAGCAGCCCACCGATTGCCAGCACTAGTACCAGTAGTATTAAACTAAGCCAGAGTTTGCGGTGTGATTTTTTGCCGCCGATAACAACAGGGCCACGCTGTGGCTCGGCGAGCGTGTCGGTGTCGGACAGAACATGCGTATTCGGATCCGCCGCTGGCTGATTAGCCAACTCGGTTAAAATTTCGGTGTCAGGTGCTGCCGGTCGAACTGGTTCAGGAGGAGAGTCTGGGCTAGCTTCAACCTGCTTATCATCTTGCATATGCTAATTGTATACCAGTCGGTAAAGTACCCCCTTATGGCTGTAGGTATTTCTGTAGTAACAAAATTGCGTGACGGAGGCTAGTCTTCGTAGGGTGCCCCGAATCAATTTTGGAAATAACTTCGGCTGGCGGTAGCCACTCACCGCTCACAAAATCCTCTGGACTTAGTATCGGCGTCTTGTTACTTCTGACGACATAGATGCTATTAATATATCGAATGCCTTCCTCGACGACTTTGGCGACAAGTTCTAGGTCGTTTGGGCTCAAGTCAAGGCCGAGCTCTTCTTCAGCTTCGCGAATCATTGCCTGTTCGTAGGTATCGCCAGAACCAACATGGCCGCCGGCCGTGTAGTCAAAACCGTTGGGAGCAATTGTTTTATGAGCTGTGCGAATTGGTATGTAGATTTTGCCCTCACTATTCAGAAGGAAAAACTGGGAAGCGCGTAGGTAGCCTAGATTATCGGAGACAATCCGAGCGTAATCCATTCGATTGATAGTCCCGATAACATTGTCGTGTTCATCAACTAAATCGAGTAGTTCATCGTCCATATTAGGGAGCAAGGCGGTTTATGTCGCGAGGGAAGAGCGTAGCTTCTTTGACGTTACCGAGGCCTATTGTCTTTTCAACCAGTCGGTCGATACCGAAGCCGCAGCCACCGTGCATTGGCAGGCCGTATTTGAAAGCTTGGAGGTAGTAGCGGAAACCGGGTTCTTCGACATCCAAGCCGGCGGCAGTCATCTGTTCTACCATCTTGTCGTAGTTGTTTTCGCGGAGTGGGCAGGTGGCGATTTCTAGGCCGCGGAATAGTAGGTCGGCCCACAGTACTACTCCCTTTTCGGCGTCAACTTTGTGGTAGAACTTGGCAGCGGCTAGCGGGAATTCGGTGGCGAAGACGAGGTCGGAACCGAGCTGTTTGCGGGCGTGCTCGGAGATCCATTTTTCTTCGTCTGGTATTAGGTCTTTTTCGGCAGTTACATCAGTGCCAGTAGCTTTGGTGTACATCTCGTGAATTTGCGCCACCGTAAAGCGAGGGATTTTGCCATCTTCTGGCAATTTCAACTCGGGGGCATTCAGGCTCTTTAAATCATCGGCGTGCTTATCGTAAATATCCTTCAGTGAGTGTTGGGTCATGTCGCCGACCATATCGAGAACTTCGTCGTGGCTCGATACAAAGCCCATTTCGATATCGAGCATGGTGAGTTCCGTCAGGTGTCGGGTGGTAGCACTGGGCTCAGCACGGTAGCTGTGTCCAATTTCGTAGACGCGCTCGAACGCGCCGACCATGATTTGCTTGTAGAACTGTGGGCTCTGCGCCAAGGTCGCCTTTTTGCCGAAGTAGTCTAGTTTGAAGACTTCAGCACCACCCTCGGTGGCACCGGCGAGGAATTTTGGCGTGTCTATTTCGATGAACTCGTGCTCGTCGAGGAATTCACGAATAGAACGTGTTAGTGAGCCGCGGATTTTAAAAATCTTTTGCTCCTGCAGGTTTCGAATGTTCAACACGCGGTATTCGAATAGCGTGTCGAGGTTTTCGGCTTTGTGCTGGATAGGCTTATCAATTTCGATAGGTGGTTCGTCTGTCACCGGCACTAGGACCTCCAGCTTAGCATCGTGCAGCTCGGCGCCACCTGGGGCACGCGGCTCTTCGGTGACAGTGCCGTCAACTGCCAACACAGTGCCTATATGTAGACCGCGCAGTTTCTCGATTTCATCCTTATCACGTATCACCACCTGAGTCAGGCCGCGGCGATCGCGGACATTTATAAACGTCAGGCCGCCCATCAGGCGCTTTTTGTGTAGCCAACCCTCTATGTGGGCGGTTTCACCAATGTGAGCTGATAGCTCGGAACTTAAAATTCTCATCTGTTATATCCTCGGTTTAGATTATTGGAAAGCCTGGGAGTTGGGCCGCGGAGTAACTACTGCTGGCTAGCAGCGTTATCGGCCCAGGGATTTATATTGGCTTTTCCAGTGAGTCTCATCGCTGTTATTCTACCACCTCTGTGGGCTCGCTGTCAGCTTTTTCGTGGGCGATGTGCTCCTTGTGGGCAGCGGCGGTCGCCACGGCTCGCATGTCTTCGTAGCTATCGAACTCATCCATGATAACTTTGCCGGTCATCTGTTCGAGGACATCTTCGATAGTGATGATGCCGACGAACTCTTCGAAACCGTTAACTACCAGGAACAAGTGTTGTTTTGTCTTTATAAACGCCTGGAGGGTCTGGTACAGCGTAAACTCCTCGTGGACGAATTGCAGCTCTGGCTTCATTACGCCGCGCAGACTGCCCTTCCGTTTGTTCATAATAAGATCGCGCAGGTATAAAACACCGACAATGTTGTCTTTTTTGCCATCGTAGACCGGGAAGCGACTGTGGCCGCTTTTGTGCAACTCTTCCATGAGTATTGGGCCGATGGTATCCTCCGCGTTCACGACGGTCACGACACGCTTTGGGATAAGTACATCACCGACCAGTTTATCGCCGAAGCTCAGGGCGTGGGTTAGCAGGTCAATTTCGCCGGCCGCAATCCGGTTATCTGGCAAATCTTTTTGCATTTGCAACAGCTCCACAAGGTCCGACTTTTGATACAGCCCGGTATGGACGGTAATGTGCCGGTGCTTGCGCACGAAACCAACGACATGCGTCAGCAGCGGGTTCAGCCTGTCGAGCAACCAAGCGAGCGGGCCAGCCAAAGTTCGAGCCAGCCAAACCCCAAAACCCGTCAAATCGCCACTGGGTATCCAGACAAACCCGCCCCACACCAATACCAAGGCTACTAACAACGCAATTCCAAACGGCAGTGTTTGCCCTAGCAGCAGCAGACTGAGCGCAAATGCCACACCGACCACTATCCAGAGTACGAGCGGCAGGCTAGCACCGTAGGAAATTGGCTTGTACAGTACGCTAGCCGTCGCATCACCCGCCCGGGCCATACGCTTCACTTCTCGCGCTGGGATGTGTTGATAGGTTTTCAGCAGCGACAAAAACGATAGCGCCGCCAGTGCGCACAGCAGTCCGAGGATAAGCGTAATCATGCTCATATAGTACGGTTATCGCTGGGCTAATTCAATTGTGCTATGCTCAGCCTATGAAATTCCGCCGCCCAACACTAAGCCAACTCCAGGTTTATCGCGTACTTACGTGGCTATTCGGCACCGTAATCCTGCTGGCAATTGTCATATTTTTGTCTAGGGGTTGGCTACGAACTACTGTCGAGCCAAAAATGGCAACACTAGTGTACGGGCACAGCGTCCAAGCCCAGCTAGACACCCAAATGTCTAACTTTTCTGATCCGTTTGCACTACTCAAATATGCCCACACCACGAAGCATGCTGCCAAATGTGGCCTAGTATTCGCCCGTAGCATCCACACTCAGTTGGACTGCAGTGCATCGTACCAGGCTTATGGTCTAGTTAGCAGCGATATACAGGCGCTCCGTACGAACGCCCTGGACCTTCAGACCAAACTAGACAAAGCAGGCTGGTCGGGCAATCCGGCAATGTCGTTGACACAATTTATCAATGGTATTACCGATGGCGCCGATAACCAGCCGGACGCAACTTATTTAAAACGCTTTGGCAACACAACCTGCATGCTTAGTACGACTACGGCCTTTAGCAAACCAAAACTCCCTGCCATGAACACGGTTTTTAGTTGCAGCAAAACGACGAACTTTTTTGGCAATCCACTACCTGGCCCCACCGGTCTGTACTTTTAGCTGACACTGCGGCGCATACCTAGCGTCGTCTCAGGTTGCCAATGCTATACTGATTGACAGACTAACAAGGGAGTAACTCGTGAGTAAACAATTCTTGGCTATCATCGCTGCCGTTATTATCATTCTGGGCGGCGTGTTCTTTATTACTAACTCTGGTAGTTCCAAAACTTCGTCGTCCAGCACGGCTAGCCCAACCAACCACGTCGAGGGTTCGGCGAGCAGCGGCGTCAAGCTTGTCGAATACGGTGACTACGAATGTCCATTCTGTGGCCAATACTACACACTGCTGAAACAAGTTGCCGACCAATACAAGGATAAGATCCAGTTCCAGTTCCGCAACCTGCCTCTGACACAAATCCACAAAAACGCTTTTTCTAGTGCCCGAGCTGCCGAAGCCGCTAGCCTACAAGGTAAATTCTGGGAGATGCATGACAAGCTCTACGAAAACCAAGACCCCAATGGCGCCAGCGGCTGGGTAGCCAGTAGCGATCCACTCGACCAGTACTTCGCTGTGTTTGCGCAGCAAATTGGTATCAATGTTGCGCAGTTCAAGACCGACTTTGCCAGCAGCAAGGTCAACAGTGCTATTAACGCCGACTCGGCTGCCTTCAAAGAGACTGGTGCCGAAGAAGCCACCCCGGCATTCTTCCTGGACGGCAAGCAAATTCACCCCGGCTACAGCATCACCGATTTCCAAAAGGCTATCGATGCCGAGTTGAAAACCAAGAACCAAACCTAGTATCAGTTACTCAATAAAAAATGCCGCCTCGCGTAAGGGCGGCATTTTTGTGTGCAGGGACAGGAAACAGAATATCTAGTGTCCGGCGGCGGGCGCTAACTCTTGCGCGTCTGGCTTCTGGTTTTTTAGCAGCACCAGTGCAATCAGCGATGCGGCTAGCATAAACCCAACCCCGACGTAAAAGGCAGCGTGGAAACCATGGACCTGAGCATACAGCGGTGTTAGCTTGTCGGCTTTGGTCGATAGGTTGTGAACGTAGTTGAGCGATGCCGATGTTGCGATACCCGTCAGTACGGCCAGGCCAAGTGCTCCACCAACTTGCTGCGAGGTATTCAGAATGCCAGATGCCAAACCACTCTTGCGGGCTTCAACTCCACTGGTAGCCGCGATGGTAACGGCGATAAAGTTCATACCCATGCCAAAGCCCATCAGGACAAAGCCCGGCAGCAGGTTGTGCAAATACGTTCCATTTACAGGCACGTGTGCAAACCAGAACAATGCCGCTGCCACGAACAGTGGGCCAACTACCAGGACTGGTTTAAAGCCAATCCGCTGAACGACTCGCGGCACATTGGTAGCGGTGATAGCAATGGTAATCGGTATCGCCAGGAACGACAGACCGGTCTTGACTGGCGAATAGTGCAACACTTCCTGTGCATACAGCGTTATGAAGAAGAACGTCGAAAACATGCCAGCCACAATCGGCATCTGCACTAGGTTGGCGGCAGTCACGTTGCGAATTTTGAAGATGTTGAGAGGTATCAGTGGGTTGCGGGTGCTTGATTCATTTGCGATGAAGAACGCCATCAGCAGGATACTCAGCCCGAAGTACGTCAGGCTGCTGCCGGACGTCCAACCATGCGAAGGAGCCTCTACCAAACCGTATACCAGCAGTATGAGCGCCGATGTAATAGATATGGCACCCGGCAGATCGAGGTCGTTGTGCGTTTCTTCGGAGTCGTGCGCTGGCACTAGGTTCCAGGCCGCCCAAATAACACCGATAGCAACCGGCACGTTAACGAAGAAGTTCCAGCGCCAGCCGAGGTACTGGGTGATAATCCCACCGAACAGCACACCGGCGGCAGCACCACCAGAAGCGACTGCGCCCCAAGCAGACAGTGCGACATTGCGCTCATGGCCTTCCCGGTAGGTAACAAGCACGATAGACAAGGCAGCCGGTGACATCATGGCTGCGGCCAGGCCCTGCAAACCACGCAGAATAATCAGCATACTACCAGACTGCGATAGCCCATCAAGCAGCGAAGCTATCCCGAACAACATCGTGCCGATCAGGAACATACGGCGGCGACCGAAAAGGTCGGCGGCCCGTCCGCCCAGTAGCAAGAAGCCACCAAATATCAGCGTATAAGCCGTGACAATCCACTGCAAATTCGCCTGTGACATGTTAAAGGCTCTCTGGATAGCCGGAAGTGCGACGTTCACAATAGATACGTCGAGCACGATCATAAACTGGGCGAGCGCCAGGACGATGAGGAGTAGCCAGTGGCTGCGTTGTTTAGGTTTTTCTGCCATGGTCGGGTTGGTCTCCTTGCCTGTACTTGCTATATGAGATAAAATTGACTTACTAAACTATTGTAAAGGCAGATATTTGACGTTGTCAACTATATTATCAACCACCGATGAATAAATCCGCTCTCTCAACCGAATTCTATTATGCACTCGTGTCATTTCTGCTGCAAGCCAAGCAGCAAGTAGTAGCCGCCAGCGGTGAGTTTGGGCTGACGAGCATCCAGGCGCTTACCCTGCTCAATATCAAACTGCACAGCCAGCAGTCGATGAGCGGCCTGTGCAAACTCTACGATTGCGATGCTAGCAATATCACCGGGATCATCGATGGACTGGAGCAAAAAGGCCTAGTCTCGCGGCGCCCGCATCCCACCGACAGGCGCGTGAAGCTAATCCACCTGGAACCGGCCGGCCACGAACTCCAGCAGCAATTGATAACCGAGATAGCCGCCAGCAGCAATCACCTATTCGCCGGCCTCAACGAGTCCGAGATCAAACAACTAACCGGCCTCATCCAAAAACTAGACGCGAATAAATTGGTTTAGCTGAAGCTCCAAGGAAGGAGCAGCCGGAGTGGGCGGATTTATTCCGCACACGCCGCGCGATGAGGGAACCTTCCGGTTCCCTCAATTACCCCCGGAAGAGCAGCCCGCGGGGCGGATTTATTCCGCCGCCCGGCGCGATGAGAAACCCAAGCCGGAGGGTCCCCACGTTAGTGGGGCCGCGCATGGGTGTCTCATTACCTCTTAATACTGCAGGAATTCCTGCCACTTAGGACGACGCACTTGCACTTCCACCCGTGTTGAAGAGCTGACGACTTTGATTTTTACTGACATATATACCCCTACACGAGCAACTACGCTTCCGCGGCCGTACAGCAACGAAACGCC
>JBBQTW010000039.1:0-7948 GCA_038234505.1 Saccharimonadales bacterium (SeqCode)
TCGAAGACACCCCAGGGGTGCAGCTAAAACCGCTAGAAACCCGCACGACCGACCTAGTAACGCATATTCGCTACGAAGTACTACACCCAGAAAACTAAATAAGTAGTCATTTGGTACGTTTGCTCATGTACATAAAAAGGACCACCAAGCGGTGATCCTGTCCATATGGCTCCGGCTGCTGGGCTCGAACCAGCGACATCCTCGTTAACAGCGAGGCGCTCTACCACTGAGCTAAGCCGGACCGTCGACCATGGGGTTGTCGGTCGTGGACCCCGAAATTATATCTGATGTGGACTACCCTGGCAACAGCTTAGCGCGATTGCTTCAGGGCTCGGTTGATAGTACGCGATTCTTCGCGGGCCTTTAGCGTCTGACGTTTGTATTGCGCCAGAGCGCATATAATCTTGCAGCGTGCTCGGAATAAATTCCTGCGCGCGTCCTCAATTATCGTACTTACTTTTGCCGCGATTTTATCGCAGCACGCATGGTTCGATCTTCGTCACGCTTTTTTAAAGCCTGGCGCTTATCGAACATGCGCTTTCCCTTGCCGACGGCGATGCGCAGTTTTATGTAGCGACCTTCTGTCAGGATTGCCAGCGGAACGATAGTGCGTCCCTGCTGCTTAGCATCGACGAGTGCTTTGATCTCGCGGCGCTTGGCCAGCAGTTTGCGGGCGCGGGTTTGTTCGTCCTCGGGGATGATAATGCCGCTGCTGCCATTGATAGCGGCATTGACAAGGAACAGTTCTTCGTCCTTAAGTGTGACATAGGCGCCACGTAGCTGGCCGTGGCCCATCCGCAGGGCTTTGGTCTCGCGGCCGGTGAGCGCCAGACCCACCACCAAAGAATCACCCAGCTCGTAATCGTGCCGAGCCCGGCGGTTGAGGATAGATTTGGTCTGGTGTTGCTTCTGCTTAGCCATAACAGGAGTATTGTACCCCAAGAGGTGGGTATTGACAAACGGTGTATATTATAGCCTTATGTCAACTATCAGTGACAGCAGTGTGTACGGCGTGCCAGATGGAGCTGTCGCCGTGCAGCTGGCGCCAATACCACCATTCCCCGCCCCATAGATCTATCGGCGTGGCCCTGATATTGCGAGCCAGCCGAACGTTTTGGGTGATCTGCTCCGGGCTCATGGATTTGGCTTGCTCGGCTGACGTCATTTTCCAGATGGCCGTCGGCCCCCACGGCTCCAGCTGGAGCTCGTGAACAATAACTGGACGGTTGAGCAGTTGGTCGATAAGCCAGGCGCGCAGCCGGTGAACCCATGGGTAAAAGATGGAGTGGTGATAGGCACCGTCGCGGTAGATGATGCTATAGAACGAAAAGCCAACTGCATCGGGAATGGGCTGACGAGCGGGGATGCCCCACGAGGTGCTGGTGGACATGATGACGGGCCGCGAGGGGTCGAGCTGTTTGACGAGCGCGTATTCGGCCCGCAGCCGGGGTCTATCCACTTCTGGCCGTTCGCCCCAGCGCTGCAGAACAGCTTCGTTTTCTAGCTGATAGCTAATAACGCAGCTGCGGGATTTATATCTTTTAACGACCACCTCGATGTAGTGCAATAAGGCGGCACTACGCTCGGCTTCGGGGGCTTGCCAGGCCCAGTCGGGCCAGTGGTTTTCGGGCCAGCGCGGCTGGCGAGCACCCAGGCACAGAGTTATTACGCCGCCGGCCTTTTCTATCTGTTTAATCTGCGCATCGAGCGCCGTGAAATCATAATCGCTCGGTACCTTTTCGTGCTCATTCCAGTAGCTCATCAGCCGAAACCGGCGAAAGCCCCGAGCGAGCAGCCACTGCAGCGTATCAGCGGCATCAATATCGAAACTGTGACATTGCTTGAGCGAAAAACTGACTCCAAAATCGGCGGGATCTATCATGCACCTATTCTAACCGAGCCTGCGGCCGAATGGGCTGAAAATATGGTATGCTTGGGCTAATCGGAGCAAATAAAAATATGCATAGTTCACTTGCCGCGAGCGGCGCCGGGCTATGCGGGGAGAGCCATGTACCGATTTCGTAAAAACGCTCAAGCGTACCGAAACCATACCGAGACGGGAGACTGTCCGTTTTGTGCGCCGCCTAAAGAAGTTATTGTCGAAGAGCTGCCGCTGAGTATCGTCGTGAAGAGTTCATATCCGTACGACCTCTGGGAATACCGCTATGTAACAGAGCATCTGCTGGTCTGCCCCAGGCGGCATGTGCCGAGCCTGGGAGACCTCACTGTCGCCGAAAAGACAGAGATTATGGATGTGTTCGCCAGATACGAGGCCGCCGACTATAACGTCTATGGCCGCTCCGCCCAGAGCCAGCACCGCACCGTGCCGACACATCAGCACACGCACCTGATAAAAATCTCGCACAAAAAAACGCGCTTTGCGTTCTATATGGCAAAGCCATACTTATTGCTCAAAGGTTAGACTATTGACCCGCATGGTCGTCAAACAGTTGTTTGGCGGTGTTCCAGAGTGATGGATCATGCTGTTTTTGCATCCGGAAATACCAGTACTCACTGCCCCACAGATAGACTTCGCGCATGCCCGTGCCCCGGGCGAACTTGACCCGGCCGCCGAGCCGCTCGGCGTCGAGTGATTTATCGCCCTCGGCTGCCGATATTTGGTCGACGGATCTGTTGTTCGGTGCCCACGACTCGGCTTGCATCTCGTGGATGATGGTATCGTGGCCGGTGGCGATTTTGCTCCAGCCAGCCACAAAGGCGTAGTACCAAGCTGGGAATGGATATTCTAGGTAGCGATGAGTCAGCTGGGCATCCCAGACACGCTTGTAGATGGATATGCCGAACTCGTCAGGTTGGGGTTGGCCGACGGGCCAGCCAAGGGCGTTATTGCTGCGGTTGATGATGATAGTGTGCTGGGTGTCGAGTTTATTGACCAGGTTGTATTCGCTAACGAGCCGCGAACGGTCCAGGGCGCCGGGGATGGTCTGGCAGTTGCCGAAGCCCTTCAGGAAAAATTCGTTTTCTATCTGGTAACTGCTCAGTGCCGGCGAGGTTTTGTAGCGGTGTACCACGGCCGCGATAAAGCTGTTGAGCTGGCCCTGCCAGACACTTGGCGGCTCGCTGGCGGCCCAGGCGGGCATGTGACACTCGGGGTAGCGCGGCTGGCGCAGGCCGAGGCTGAGCGTGATATGCCCATGGGCGGCCGCCACTTTTTGGAATTGCCAGTCGAGCTGAGCAAAGTCATAGTGCCCGGGCGATGGTTCTAGCTGGTCCCAATAGCTCACTAGGCGGAAGTTGCGCACGCCGACATCGCTGATCAGCGCATCCATGGTTTGCTGCGGGTCGAGGCCTAGGCTCTGGGCATAAGCGGGTATAAATGATGCACCGAGTACAAATGGTTTACTCCGCTCGCTCCAGATGTACCAGCGGGCGATACCGTACATGACAATCAAACACACTGCGATAGTGGTGATAACGATAATTTGCAGTTTGTGCCACCAGCCCCGCCGCCAATAGCGGCCAGGTAACCGCAGCACAGAACACCAGGCTTTTTTCAGCCGATTATGCGACACTGACTTGGTGTTCATAGGGTAAAATGGTTAGACATGCAAAATTGCTTACGTATTAGTTTAGTTATACCAGCCTACAACGAAGAAAGCCACCTGGCAGAGTGTTTGGACTCAGCTATTGCCCAGCTGGTGCCTTTCGACGAGATTATAGTCGTGGACAATAATTCCAGCGATACGACCGCTATGATTGCGAGCAGCTTCCCGGGTGTCCGGCTGCTGCACGAGCCGCGCCAGGGGGTGGTCCACGCCCGCAACCGCGGCTTTGATGCCACTACCGGCGGTATTATCGCCCGGATAGACGCCGACACTCGCTTGCCACTCGACTGGACGATGCAGCTGACTAGGATATTCCAGGCTGAGCAAGTAGCCGCCGTAACCGGCAGTGTCGCGTACTATGACATCGGGCTACCGCGCACGCTGAGCTGGGTTGATGCAATGCTGCGGCGATCGGGGGCTCGTCTACTTGGCAACCGCATGGCGCTCCAGGGGGCTAATATGGCTATCCGCCGCCGTGCTTGGCGAGCTGTCCGCCACTCAGTCTGTAGCGCTGGGGGTATACACGAAGATTTTGACCTGGCTATTCACACGGCCGAGCAGGGCCACCGCGTCGTTTACGACCCGCAACTGGTGGCTGGCGTGGCTTTTCGCCAAGCGGCGAGCCCGTGGCGCGCGTTTGCCAGCTACTATTGGCACTGCCCCAAGACGTATCTCAAGCATGGAGTGCGGCGCGGTATCTGGCTGGTGCCGGTCGCTATTGTAGTGATATTGGCCTACCCCCTGCTCCATCTGTTGCTGCAGCGGGCTTTGCCACGAAACTGGTCGCTGCTGAGCGGTGTACGCGTCAACCCAGCAACCTTTGCCGACTAACTACCCTGCGCGTTAGAAATATAACCACCGCTGTCGGTCGCCGTGGGGTGGCAATTACCCCAGAGGCCACGGTGGGCAGCCATGGCTTCGTCTTCGTAGGTTTTGAAATCGGTCGATTTCGTAAATGGAAAATACGGGTAGTAAAATCCGTAGCCGTTCTGAATAAGTGCCTGTTCCAGAAGCGTGCCATCGGGCAAATACACGTAGCGCAGCAGCCGGCCGTAGCGATCGCGGTTGGTGCTATCTGGGTCCGATGCTAGGCGGACTTTGTTGCCGGCGGCTTTGATACGGGACTGCGTGTAGGCGGCGGCTGCCGGGCCGTAACACTGTACCGGCGTGTTGGGTTTGTGCGTTTCGGGGGTATCAACGCCGACAAAACGGATAGTTTCGGTGGTGCCGTTCATATCGACGGCTATTGTGTCGCCATCGACATAGTGGGCAATGCTATACAGGCCAGGTTGATTGACCTCGGCAGTTTTGGCCACAGTGCCGAACCAGCCCTGGGCCTGGCCGTAGTAGACAAATGCCGAAATAACTACAACCAGCAAGGATATCATCCGACGCTGTTTACGGTTGAGCAGCGAGCCGGCCACCTGGCTAGATCCCGAGTTGCTGTTTTATAGTGCTGGCGTCGATGTTGCTGCCATCGAGTTTGATAACAGCTTCGTCGTCGTCTGGCTGCTGGAGGTTGTCGCTGAGCCGATTAAAGTCGGCCGGGCTCATATTGCCCCAAATACGAGTGGCTTGGTCCTCGGTGGCTTCGGTTGCTCGGTGCTGGGCTATATCGCGGGGAGTTGTCATCCAGATGACCTTGACGTCGGTGTTGTGCTTGGCGGCGATGTTGCGCATAAAATCCCGGTCTTTGCGGAAATTGAAGTTGGTATCGTAGATAACACAGCGGCCTTCGGCCAGCATTTCGTCGGCGACACGGTTGAGGTGGCCGTACAGCAGGCGGCTCTCTTCCTGACTGTGGGTGGGCGTATCGAACATGACATGCCGTTCAAAATCGGCCCATAGGTGGACGCCGCCGGTTGCCTCGGTAATTATCCGGGCGACGGTGGTTTTGCCAGCACCGGGGAAGCCGACGAAGAGATATAGAGTGGGTTGTTGCATCGCTGTTATTGTAGCAAACGAATTAGAAATCGATACCTTTGTTGGCTAAGAATTTGTCGTCGAAATGGTGCTTTAGTTTCGTCATGTTGGTGGCGATATCGACTTTCGGCAGTAGCTTGTCTGGGAAATCCCGGCCGGTGAGGCAGAGGCTGGTCTTGGGGCTGTGGCCGTCTAGCAGGGCCTGCAGCTGTTTTTGGGTCAGCAGGCCATCATGGACGGCATTGTTTATTTCGTCACAGATGACGAGGTCGTAATCACCAGAGGTGGCGGCCCGCAGGGCTTCGGCATAGGTTTCGGCGGCAGCCCGCTTGTGCTGCTCTGGTGTGACCGATTGCGGGCTGAGTTCGCCGGCGGCGTAAAAGCCCTTGCCGCCTTTGTAGAAGTACAATTGATCTTTGAATAGCGGGGTAATATCGCGGATAAAAGCGTGCTCGCCAACTCCCCAGTATTTAATAAATTGAATATAGGCGACGTTCCACCTATTCCCAAGGGCGCGCACTAGCAACCCTAGTGACGCGCTAGTCTTGCCCTTGCCTTCGCCGGTATACACCAGCACCACTGACTCTTTGGTCTGAAAATCTTCAAATGCCATACGGCACTAGTATAAACTACTTTGTTTTGCCACCACCCCTTGGCCAATTTTCGGCTTGCATGGCCTCGGGTAGTTGGTCGATATCGATAATTCGCGCCTGACCAAATGTCGAACGATTGAGCGGTAGAGCCGTCTGCCCGACAAATTGGACATGCTCACTAAACCAGCGCCCATAACAAGCAATTAACACTAACATTGCATGCCTTGGGTATTCGAGCTCCTGTCCCGGCATCATATTATGCAGGTTCCGGGCCAGGGCTAATTCCGGGTAGAGCTCTTCGCGGAGGGGTCCTGTTTGTTTGCCGGCTGGCGCACCGCCCTCTGCAGAACTACCCGTTCGGAAGTAGCGAACGCGTACCTGGGGGATAAAGGTGGCAATCCACTTGTCTTCGGCGGCTTTCGCTACATCGGAGGTGTAGCGGAGACCTTCCGGGAAGGAACTAAAGTGGGCACTTAAGTATCGATCAATGGTTACATACGGCAATGAGTGGCGCTCAAAGGTCGGGTTGCTTATCGCCGAGTCTTTCTCGATCCGGTCGATGACGATATTATGCAGAAGTGCATGTGTTTGCTTGGCAACGGAGGGGATGTCGCGGGGATCCATATCTTGCGGATTGATACCCGTCCTGGTTTCGGTGGTATTGAGAAATGCTACGTACAGTTGCTGTTGTTTGGCTGTGTGGCGTTCGCGGGCAGCAGCTTCCTCGGAATCAGGAGCTTTTGTCACACCGTCGATAGTCGGCCTCTCTACCTTGGCAAACGGAGCGTCGGTTACGTCCAACGCTTCCTGCTCCACGGCCAATGATAAGCGCGCTACCGCCTGATCAACATAGCGTGAATCGTGAAAAAGATGGTCAGTGGCTCGCTCGGAACTCATGCGCATTTCTCCGTTTATTCCATCGTATTCCTTCCACCGAGAGATGTATGTGAAAATTTAGGCTGACCACGTGTGACACAAGATACAAAGGCAGCCTGCTAGCAATCCTCAGCTTTCTGCCAGCAAAGTTGTTATAATGATGCGCAAGTGAAGGAGTTAACGGTGAAGTTAGTAATTTTTATCCCGTGTCTGAACGAAGAGACGACGTTGCCACCGGTGCTGGAGTCTATCCCGGCGCATATTAAGGGCATCGACGAAATCGAAACGATTATTATCGATGATGGTTCGACAGATAAAACCGTTGAAGTAGCCAAAAGTTACGGCGTAAAAAACATTGTCCACCACCCTAAAAACCGAGGCCTGGCTCACTCGTTCCGCGATGGCATTCGGGCGGCCCTGGAACTCGGCGCCGATGTTATCGTTATGACCGACGGCGACAATCAATATCCGCAAGATCGCATCCCTGACCTGATAGCGCCAATCGTTGCTGGCCGGGCTGATGTGGTGATAGGCGACCGCCAGACGCATACCATAGCCCATTTTTCGCCGTTCAAGAAGTTTCTGCAGCGTTTTGGTACCTGGGTACTGAACCAGGCGGCTAACACCGATGTACCAGATGCGACAACGGGCTTCCGGGCGTGGTCGCGCGAGGCCGCTATGCAGGTAAATCTGATATCGCGCTACACCTTTGGCATGGAGACGTTTATCCAGGCTGGTAATAAGCGCCATGCTATCGAAACCATTGTTATCAAAACCAATGCCAAAACCCGCGAGTCGCGGCTGTTCAAGTCGTCGCTGCAGCATGCCAGGCGGCAGGCGCTGATTATTGCCCGCAGTTTTATTATGTACAAACCAGGTGTCGTGTTTTTGGGTTTGAGCGGTATTACGCTACTGCTCGGCCTCATTCCTTTCGTAAAATATCTGTTCGACTTTTTGCTAAACCATCACCCATTTGGGGCGCACCACTTG
>JBBQTW010000040.1:0-7086 GCA_038234505.1 Saccharimonadales bacterium (SeqCode)
ATACTGTCCAATCAGGCACTTCGAAACTCCGTCGACCAGATAGCGGACGATCAATGGCTTATGAATATGCCACCGGGGACATCCGGCAAACCTACAAATCTGCAAGATGCTGTGCGCTACCACACCTACGATGCCAGCCCACAAGAAAAGCTCCTTGCAATGGTTGGGCGGAGCTAGGTAGCACCAGAAACGCATAAATAGCAGAAATATACACGACATGGCCGAGCGATCCATACGATTAGAAGAATACCTTCACGATGCCGCCGAAAGGCCTATCAGTGAACGACCAGCCCTCGTCATACAAGGCGGTGGCCTCCGGGCAGTGTATGCAATGGGGGCGCTCGCTACGCTTGAGGAGCGAGGGCTGAGTGATTCTTTTTCGTTTGTCATAGCTGGTAGTGCAGGCGCTATGAACGGCGCATACTTTCTAGCAGGGCAGGCGGCAGAGGGCGTAACAGTCTACACGGACGCTATCAGCAACAGACAATTCTGCGATCCAACTCGCCGTACGAAAAGGGTAGATATTGATTTTTTGGTAGATATCGCCATGAAAAGGCAGCACCCACTCGACACTTACCGCGTGTTAAGGTCAGAAACGCCACTGCTGACCAGTCTGACAGAAGCCGATACAGCTCAGAGCATATACGTTTCGAGTCGTGATTACCAGGGTGATCTCTACGAGCTACTCAGGGCTTCAGCAGCACTCCCGATTCTCTACGACAAAAAGATACATATAGACGGACGTGCGTACATCGATGGCGGCGTTTCAGTGCAGGTACCATTTGAAGAAGCTACTACGCTCGGTGCAAAAGAAATACTCGTCATCTTGACGAGAACTTCTGGCCATAGAAAACACGACCAACATCCAATGCTGCAAAAGCTCGCCCAAAAGCTGATTTCCAGCCAATCACCGGCCGTACTTAGTAAAATTCTCGGAGCCGACCATGAGTACAACAACATGATGGAAATGTTCGAAACCGAATCAGTTGCTCAAGACACCAAAGCCTGGGTCATACAGCCCTCAGACCCAAAAAAGTTAGTTGGCCGAACAACGACCAACAGAGATAAGCTCCGTAGAACCGCCGCATTGGCCCAAGCAGACACACTGCGAGTACTGTCCAGGGTGGTAACGATAGCTAGTTGAGATACATATAACGATATGTATGGAATGCGAACTATCAGCCCATGATGGATGCTGTCTTGCGTCTCTAGCATATTCTCGAGATGCTCGTGCCTGGCCATCTTGAAACCACGTTGACAACGGAGACTTATACCACTACTATCAAACCAATAGCTTAATACATCTGAGGGAACTTATTTAACCCATTATGGCAGCTCGTCTACCGATACCAGGCCAAGATGACGGCACTTGGGGCGATGTCCTCAATAACTTTCTTTCAACGTCGCTCGGTGCCGACGGAGCTCTCAAACCTGACTCTGTCACCGCTAGCCAATTAGCGCCCAGTTCGGTTGCTGGTATAGCCATCCAAAGCGGCTCAATAGCGGCTACAAAGCTCGATAGCAATACTCAAAACATTCTCACCAAAGCTGATAATGCACCCACCACGATAGCCGGCCTAACAGATGTAGCCGGTGCCAGCGGGGCCAGTGATACCCAGGTTCTGTCCTACGACAGCGGTACCCACAAATGGGTACCGTCGACAGTATCTAGTACAACAGTACTAGACGCTACGAGCGGTAACAAAGGCATCATCCAGCTTTCCGGGGATTTAGCAGGTTCAGCCGCGACACCAACCGTCCCAGCTCTCGCTAGCAAAGAGCCGATCATCACTGCCGGTACCAATAGCCAGTATTTACGGGGAGATAAGACTTTCCAAACTTTAGACAAAACTGCAGTCGGCCTCGCCAATGTCGATAACATTTCGGATACTAATAAGCCCGTCTCTACCGCTCAACAAGCAGCACTCGACCTCAAAGCTGCATTAGCAAGTCCAACTTTTACTGGCACCGTCACTGTCCCGGTCCCTATCAACCCAACTGACGCCACGACCAAAACATACGTCGATACGGCCGTAACTGGTGCAGCCGCGCCAGATGCCACTACACTTGCAAAAGGCAAGATTCGGCTCGCTGGTGATCTCGCTGGCACGGCTGATGCGCCGACTGTCGCAAAGGTTAATGGCATTGTCGTAACTGGCACGCCATCTACCAATCAAGTTCTCACGGCCACAAGTACGAGTGCTGCCGTATGGTCTACGCCGACTACCAGCCCTACACAAGTCTTTGTAGCAACCGCCAACGGCGTCCAAGACACTAACGCCTATTGCGCGCCGGGCAGCCATAATGTCGCATCGACAGCCAGTCTCTACACACAGGCTATGGTTGGGCTGGCAGCAATATTTATACAGGGCGGCAGCGGTGGCACGACCGATGTGGTGACGACAGTGCAATCGGTGACAGATAGTAACCATCTCGTATTAGCAGCTGCAGTGCCGGGAGGTACTGGCAACCCGCAGACACTCATCATCGGAACAGATATATCCACGGCTCTGGCGGCAGCATTTGCCAACGCAGGCAGTTCAAATCAGCCGCTCTATATTCCTGCTGGCACGTATATCAAGACAAGTACCATTACAGTGCCCTCGAACGTCAAGATCAGCGGTGCTGGACGACAAGAAACGACGATTATCCATGCATCCTCAACAACAAATGCATTTCAGGGTGTTGATCTCTCGAGTATCATCTTTGAAGATTGGACAGTAGTTGGTCCCGGGCAAGGCTTGGGTACCGGATCCGGCATCAGTTTTACATTATCAAATAATCCGGCGACATTTTACCCAACTCTTCGGCGCTTTTCGGCTAGTCATTTTGGTGTCGATGGTATCGCTATTGCCATTCCGATTGTCGCTAGCTTTGAGCAAGTAGTTCCGTTGAATAATGGCCGTCACGGTTTCAATATCGCCGGGGCTGGGCAAGCGGACGGCACCTCATGTAGCTTTGAAGCCTGTTTTTCGGCCGGTAACTGGGCAGCTGGCTACTATTTGCACCAAATGGCATACACTTCACTGAATGGATGTGCTGCGGATGCGAACGGAGTGGCATATTACTACCACACCTGTATTGGCATCACAGAAAGCGGTTGCGGCTCAGAAGAAACCTACAACTTCAATTTGGGCGGCCAGACTAGCTTTACGCCCAATGGATTATCGCGCTATATCTTCAATAGTAAAGTCGTCATGAACAGCCCCTATATGATCCAGAACGTGGGAGTCTCGTGCTACGTGACAAACGGTTCAAAAGTTGTCATTAATGATTATTACGAAGGCTCACCGGGGAATACTGACGACGCAAGTTCTAATCCGACTGCTTCCCTGAAGGTCGACACAGGCTGTACGGTCATCGTCAATAACTACGTCAATAGCACAGCGATGTCGTTGGCATCTGGCACAACGACACTGTTGCCGGATGCCCTCCAGGCCACCACTAACACTGCTCAGCAGGCCACGCTTAGCTCTGATTTCGTTATGAGCGCAAGTTCTGCAAACACACTGCTTTCGCTGACGCTTGATGCTGGTAAATGGCTCGTGACGGGCACGATTACACTCCAGCAAGGTGCCGGAGCAGGAAATACTGATACTAGAATTGTTGCTGGTACGGCGACCATCACTGGCGGAACCGCTTCGACAATTCGGGCGGGTTCAGCCAGTCAGCCAGCTTCAGGAACGCTCACCGCACTTATTACGGTCTCGGTGGCGGGGACCGTCTTTCTAAACGCCTATCCAGTCGCCGCTAACACTGCAAAAGCAACTACGACTGCGAATAGTATCGCTGGCGCAACGTCCATGCAAGCTATCCCAGTAGCAGGGTAAGCGTCTAGGCAAGGTTGACGTCGAGCAAATCGTTTTGGGGTCTACCTGAAAGAATCTACGAACTAGTATTGCTGTATTCCATATACCTTACCCAATCTTCGGCTCTAAATTCAGTTCTATATATATGTCGTCATAGTACCCAGATTGTCTGCAAATGACATCTATTCATAAGCAAACTGGCAGGGCCTATTGGACACGGTCTTGAACCTGCAGCTTGATATTAACATTGACGGGCAGATGCTTAAAGCATTGCGTGACAAAGCTGTAGCCGCACAAAGTTATGCAGTAGTCTAAAGTGTTGGCTGGAACTTGCCATCTGGCAGCAACCAATTCAGCAAGCCGTGCTTTCTAGCAATCTGCCACTCGGCCTTCATCATCTGTAGGTTACGGTTTCCTGACCGCACAAGGATAGCTTTATGCACAGCAGAAAGTGCAGGGTCGAAGCGTCGCTCTAAGCCAGCATCCGATAACCGTATAGCCAAATCCTGTATTTCGTGGTCACGCAGTTTAGGGTCAAAACCACCAATGTTTGCTAACACATCGGAGCTAATAAGCAGGTTGGCTTCTGTGTTCCAAAATATACGCCTTGCTTTAGGTTCAGCTAAGAGGTCTGGAAAGTCAGCCACAAACCCAGAAAATCGGTCTCTTAATGCCGCTGCTTTATCAGGCTCTTTATTAACTTTGGATGAAATATACGTTTGCAGGTTCGCTCCAACATCAGCTCGTAAACACTGTCTTGGCCCGTAGTTGAAAGGATGCTGGTTGCCGTTCGCCTCTTTAATCAAACCGCCGACAAATCCTACAGTTTCACTACCTGCAATATCCTGGGCCAGCTCAGGCACACGCTCAGTTTCAAGGTTCATATCAGCGTCTATGAAGTGGATTATGGCGTTAAAGCCTAACGCACCAGTTATCCTGTTACGGTTAGCACCAGCACCAACATTTTCTGTGCCAGCCACAAAGTGAATGCTCTTATCAAAATCGCCTACCACCTCACGACTACTATCCGTTGAGGCATCATCAAGCACAAACACTGCTGCATAGTCTTGTTCAGCGACCTGCGGAAGTAGCTCACTAAGACAGTGGGCCATATTATAGTTTGGTATTGCAGCAACAACAGGCAAGCCGTTTCGGGACATAATGATAATACTATATCATTATAATGCTAATAATTCAATCGTTTTTGTCTTGGGCTAAAACGGTTCAAACAAGTCTTTGAGCGATATTTTGAGTGCTTTGGCAATCCTGTGGATGTTGCTGATACTAGGGTTACGCTTACCTTGCTCGATAAAACCTATGTAGGTTCGATGCACTTCTACTAGGTCGGCCAGCTTTTCCTGGGTCACGCCCCTACTCTTGCGAATTGTGGCTAACCGCTTGCCGAAGGTAACTAGGAACTTTTGTTCAGCTGTCATAGCATACAGTTTGTCGCTATTTAGCTGTTGCTTCTACAGACAGCTTGTCGCATAATCATCTGTAACCTATTAACTAAAGGGAGACGATGTAATGAGCAAAGATAGCAAAAGCTGGTTCGGACGCCATAAAATACTGACCGTAATCGGTGTAATTGTAGTATTAGCGATAATCGGTGGTGCAGCTGGTGGCAGTAAATCTGCCAAGACGACTGATACTAGCTCAACGGCTAGCAAGACCGCACCTGCGACGGCGGCGGCAACACCGACTGAAACCAAGCAGCCCGCTGTTCCAGCCGAATACAAATATGCTTTAGTTCAAGCTGGAACATATTCCAGCAATCTCCATATGTCTAAGCAAGGCGTATATGACCAGTTAATTTCACCATATGGTGGTAAGTTCTCAGCCGAGGCTGATTACGCCATTGCTCACTTGAACGATTAGCGTGCCAACAGGGGGGGGCAGTAGCCCTTGTTTTAGGGAAATGACACTCCGCTATGTACAATGCCGAATTTGTGGGGATGATTTTGCCAAGCGTTTTTTACAGAACTAAAAAGCCCATTTGTAGTGGGCAGTTGCTGAAACTAGCGAGAAAACACGTCAATTTTTGAAGGAGGAATATATGGTTAACCGAACATTAAAATTGACCCCTGAAACCAGAGGTCAATTTGCGGAAAAAGCTGACTTTAACCAACTCATTCCGTTATGGCAGGGGAGACAGGACTTGAACCTGCGACACCCGGTTTTGGAGACCGGTGCTCTACCAACTGAGCTACTCCCCTAAATCGTGTCGTTTACGCCCGCTTCGCGCGGCCGACTGTCCAATAATAAGCCATTATGCAGCAATTGTCATCTGTCAGGTCTTTCCTTCGAGAGGCATATCTGGTATAAACTATAGATACATATGGCAAAAATCATCCCAGCAAAGCCGCTTCTCGTGCAATTGTATGGTTATCCTGGAGCGGGCAAAACATATTTCGCACGCCAATTTTGTGAACAAGTGCAAGCTGCGCACATTCAAGATGACCGTATTCGCTTCGAATTGTTCGAACAGCCACGTTATGACAAACAGGAAAACGACGTCATCACCCAGTTGATGGACTATATGACGGGGGAATTTTTGAATGCTGGAATTAGTGTCATCTACGATACCAACGCTATGCGGTATGGTCAACGCCATGCTCTACGTGATATGGCCCGTAAGGCGCACGCCCAGTCTGTGCTTGTTTGGCTGCAGATTGACACCGAAGGTGCTTTTCAACGCACAACCAAGCGTGACCGCCGCCGTAGTGACGACAAATACGCTGCAGTTATGGAACGGGGCAATTTTGAATCCATCGCGGGACACATGCAAAATCCGCAAAACAACGAAGATTACATAGTTGTCAGCGGCAAGCACGTCTTCAAAACGCAAATGAGCGCTGTCGTCAAGCGATTGCACGAGCTAAACCTAATAGCAATCGACGACGCCCTGAGCCAGGTCGTCAAGCCTGGACTGGTCAACCTGATCCCAAACAATACGACTTCCGGCCGCGTAGATATGACGCGCCGTAATATCATGGTCCGTTAGAAACGGAAAGGTCTAAGGGTGGCGGCAAAGATTTTCGACATCGAAAACATTGGATCGGTCCGTATTACCAAGCGCAGCGGTATGAGCAGCCTTCGCCTGTCTATCAGCGGTAACGGAGAAGTACGGGTGTCCATCCCAACTTGGTCGCCTTATCAAAGTGGCGTTGATTTTGCCAGATCGCGGGCAGAATGGATACTTCAGAATGTCCCAGCCCAAGAAGCACCATTACAGTCTGGGCATCGCATCGGCAAAGCCCACCGCATAGTCTTCCTG
>JBBQTW010000041.1:0-6876 GCA_038234505.1 Saccharimonadales bacterium (SeqCode)
GCACAGAGGTGAAATACCTCGATATTTCTAAACTCGCCTCGTATAAACCGAAATTCACACGAACTGAGTGATTATACAGCTTTTGCTTATATTTGTCAATACTATTTCTTGGCTTTGACAGGAGTCTTGGCTGCTTTGGCGGCCGGTTGTTTGACGGCGACTGCCGGGGCCAGGAGCTTGGCTTTGCTGAATGTGAAGCCGAACATACTGCCCTTGCCCTCGTTGCTGTCGAATAAGATTGCGCCGCCTTGGGCGGAAATAACCTTTTTGGCCATGAACAGGCCGAGGCCAGTGCCGTCGGGGCGAGCCTTGCGGGCGTTGCCCGCCCGGTAGAACTTAGTAAACAAGTGGTGTTGTTCGGCCTTCGGCACACCGATACCATCGTCTACGACTCGTAGTTCGACCATTGGGCCGGTGTCGTGTAGCTGGACGGTGATAGTGCCGCCGCTGGGCGTGTAGTAGATGGCGTTGTCGATAAAGTTCATGATAACTTGGCGCGTTTTTGTCTCGTCTAACATCATCAGCGGGAAGTCGGCCGGCTTTTCGAAACTGAGGTGTAGATCGCGTGAACTGGCTGTTTCGACGAGTTGGTTGATTTCCTCGTCTATCATCTTCGACAAATCGGTCGGCGCGGCATCGATAATAAACTTGCCGGTTTTGAGCCGGGAGACATTTAACAGATCGGCTATCAGGTACACCATGCGCTGGCTACTGACATAGGCCTGGCCGAGCATCTTGGCCTGAGTGTCGTTTATTTTGCCAGCATCGCCCTCGATAACCATGCTCAGGTAACCCTTAACACTGGTCAGTGGTGTGCGCAGCTGGTGGCTGGCCATCGATATAAAGTCGTCTTTGGTTTCGTCGAGGGCTTTCAGCTTGGTATTGGACCGCTGGAGCTGGAGGAGGACGCGGCGGTTTTCCTCGTACAGCAGGCGGTTGTCGATAGCGATACCGACTGATTCGCTCAGGCGCTCCAGCAGCTGGGTTTCTTGGGGCGAAATATGGGCGAGCTCGCTAAAAAAACCGGCGACCATCAGGCCGACGACACGGTCGCGGGCGACTAGTTTGACAACGTAAATAGATTTGACGGGAACTCTAGTCTGCAATTGCTCGGCAACAGCAGTGGAACAGCCAAAAAAATGGGCGATATCGGCAGGGGTGTAGTGGTCGATAACCATGTGCTGGACCCCAGCGTCGGAGGTTTTCCAAATGTGGTCATCTAGCTTGACCACTGGCGCTTGCTTCAGCCCAAACAAATCTTCACTGGCCGGCTGGCCTTTTATGCTCCAGCCATAGAGTGCCAGCTCGCGGTGGGTCATCGATGGCCGGGTAAAAATACCAATAACCGGGTAGTCTGTGTCAGTGGTGATGGCGGTAGCTACTTGCTCGCACACCAACTTCAGCGAGTCTTGAGACTGCAGAACGATAGAGTCTATCTGCCGCAGAAGCGACAGCATCTGATTGGTTTCAGCTAAATCTTTATTGCGGCGATACATTTCCTCGGTGATGTGGTCGAGATCTTGCTCTAACTGTTTACGGCGTTTGAAAGCCCGCGGGATAGCAGCCGAGGCGAGTTTTTCGTCTAGTTTTATGTCTTTGACGGCCATCGGCTTACTTTAGGGTCTGCGGCAAGCGGTCGGGGTGGAGTTGCCCGATAAGCGAAGCTGCCGCTTCTTTAGATACCTCCACGGAGATTTGGCCAAAGAGGTCTTTGTAGGCTTGAACGAGGGCATCAATAACCTGCACGGGGTCACCACTGATGGAAATCTGGCGCTTTGGCCAGTCCACTTCCATACCAGGGACTTGGTGAGCTTGTTCGATAGCTACCGGGCCAATAATAACTTCCTGGTGGCGAATAATGCTTTCGACGATCTGAGCGTAGACATCCATAGCTCAGGCCTCTGCAGTTACGGTTGGTGTCGGCTTGTCGGTCGGTGAGAACGGTTTGGGGACAGCGACAACTTGGGGCTTGGTAGATAGGCCAAGCACGCCAAATGTTAGCAGGAATAGACCGGTTGTTAGCAGCAAATCACCCCAGTCGGCATTGAAATAGCTGCCAACTGTGGTCGTGTAGGAGAACACAAAGTCAGCAACATACATGACGCCCAAGCCCAGCAAAATGGCAGCGATAGCTGTACGGTACAGGCCACCGAGGTAGCGGAATGACAGCGTGAAGACAATAAAGGCAAATATAGCCGCTAGGAAGTCACCGAGCGGATAGGCGATATCGAGCAGGGTTTTGAGGGCTGTTTCGCCAGCTGGCACTAGGACGTTGCCGCGGGCCACCCGGATAAGCAGATAGTACGACAACACCGTCAGGGCGGCGATAGCTAGCACCGCGTAAAGTTTGGCGTAGTGGCTGCGTTTTAACTGTAGCCAGGCACCACTAGCCCGGGCCAGCGATGCGGCCCCCAGTACCCAGAAAAAGATGCTGGGCGCAAAGCCGAGGTCGGCCCACGAAGGATATGGCGCAGCAACATCGCGGAAGAAGTTATAATACGACCAGATACTCTCGCCGATACCCCACAGGACCAGCCCGAGCGAGACATAAAACACGGCGCGGCCAAGCGCACTGTGCAGGCCACCCCAAACCCGACTGCGGGCCATGCCGACTGCACCACCAAGGAGTGGAATTAGTCCGAACAGGAACGAATAGGTGAAGTTGAGATTGCCGTCCTTGGAGCCCTTAAATTGGATATAGGCCCAGAACACAGCCAAGCCGACGAAGAATATGCTGACAATTTTTTGATAGATATTGAGTTTTTTCATGTTTCTTTTGTTACTTTATTTAAGCCTATGCTTTCAGGGGTGAGTTGTCAACCAATATACAGCTCTGGGGTTGGAAAACCGTTAAACGGACTGGCCATGGTGACAGAGTAGGCGCCGGCATTTTCGAACACGATATGATCGCCCACATCCAAATAATCTGGCAGGGCCACATCGCGGGCAATAATGTCGAGGCTGTCGCCAGTGGGACCGGCCAGCGTGCAGACCATTTCCTTGTAGTCACCTTCTGGTGGGTGCAACGGGTGCGGCGGGAACTGGGTGGCACCTTGGTGGATCATAGCTTCGTACAGTGCATTGTAAATACCGGCGTCCAATACCAGCCAGGGTTTGTGCGCTCGGTCGTTGCGGGCAATAATCTGGCTCACTAACACTGTGGAGGTCGCTACCATCGCCCGACCCGGCTCCATGATAAGTGTCGGGATATAGGGCAATTGGTGAATGGCATTGTGGATGTTAGCAACAATTTCTGGCAGCTCTGGGGCGTTGGGGTGGTTGCGATATGGCACCGGGAAGCCACCACCGATGTTCAGGGCTTCCAGCTGAATACCGTGCTCCAGTAGCTCTTCGACGACTGGTTTAACGGCGTGAATGCCCTTGGCCCACATATTGGCATGGGCCGCCTGCGAACCAACGTAGAAGCTAATGCCGTAAATTTTTAAGCCCAGTTCGTGGGCGTAGAGCAACAAGTCCTTGACGGTGTTCATAGGTGTGCCGAAGCGCTCTGACATCATAAATACACTGCCAGCATCGTCGACAATACCGCGGACAAACACCTTGGAACCCGGTGCGTATTTGGCAAGTTTGGCAATTTCCTCGCGGCTATCGGCTGCAAAGCGCTTCACTCCATTGTGGAAACTACGCTGAATATGATCAGCCGGCTTCACCGAAGTACCGTAGACAATTTTTGCGGGGTCGACACCCAGCTGCAGTAGCTGATCGATTTCGAAGGCCGAGGCGGCCTCAAACCCACAGCCCAGTTGGTCGAGGTAGGTTAGTATTTTGGGGTCAGAATTGGCTTTGAGGGCGTAATAAATCTCGGCCTTGTCGAACAGACTGGTAAAAGTGGTGTAGTTGTGTTTGAGTACTTCGCGACTGGTGAAGAAAAATGGCGTTGGGTATTCCAGCGTCGCGGCGTGTTTGAGTAAGCTCTCACGGTCGTGGACCGTCAGCGCTAAGCTTTTGGGAATTGCATGAATGCCCTTATGAAATAGACGAGCATCTCGTGGTGACATGATTTTTAAACTGTTTTTGTTTTGTTTTTAGGCTTACGTTATAGATATTAACACAACGCCGGCCAGTATTACCAGTACTGCTAGCGCTTGAGCGCGGCTGATGCGTTCTTTGAGGAATAAACGAGCTAGTACGAGTGTCGGCACCGAGAAGGTCGCGCTGAGCACGGCAATGATGCTTGGGTACTGCGTGTGGCTAAAGCCGTATGACACAAAGCTAAACGCCAGGACATCGAACAAACCAATCCCGACCAGGTATTTCCACAGTGATATGTCCGCCACCCGCAAGGAAAAATGCCGAGCCACGGAGTACACCAGCAGCGTCAGCATCGACAGTACCCGGATAACGAGCATGTAGAAAACCCACTGCTTGCCGTTGATAAATTTATCCAAATACAGCAGCCAGAACGAATAGCCAACCATGGCCGTTGCGACTTCGGGCAAACCAGCCAGGCGGAAGGCGTGCTTATGCCAGGATTTGCTGAGGTCCTTTACGTCGGTGCTTATGAGTAAAATACCTGCGAGGGTTACCACAATCGCCAGCGATCGACCGAACGACAGCGCTTCACCGAGGATAATAACCGACAACAGCACTACAACCACGGAGTACGAAGCAAAGACCGGGCTGAGCAAGCTCAGCTGCCCTTTGCCAAACCCAACATACAGCGGCAAGTACGTCAGCGCGCTGACAACGCCGAACAACAGCAACCACAGTGGGTCGAAGTGGTTGAGCGCTGGCACGTGTGGACTGGCTAGAAACAAAACGAGGAGTGGCACAATACCGATCAGCTGCTGCCAGAACAATGTCGTGACATCTCCCAGTCGATCGATGGTTTTTTTGGCAAAGAAGTCAGCCGTGCCCCAGCCGACCATACTACCGAGTCCGGCCAGAAGTGCAATAAAAAGTGTGCTGTGCATGATTGTTGGCCTTATAATACTATGTAGATAAAGATTTCAATACGTAACCCTAGGGACGGCAGCATGACAAAGATTGCGATTATCGAGGATGACCAGGCTATTAGCCAGATGTACCGGTTCAAGTTCGAGGCCGATGGCTTCGAGGTAGAAACTGCCGAAAACGGTGTACTGGGGCTAGAGCTGTGTAAGTCTATGCAGCCCGATATTGTCCTACTGGACCTGATGATGCCGCAAATGACTGGCGACGAGATGCTTGCCAAGCTGCGCGCTACAGCGTGGGGCAAGGACATCAAAGTAGTCATATTGACCAACAAGGGCGAGCAAGAACTCCCGCCAGCTATCAAGACGCTGGGCGTCAGTGCTGTTATTCTGAAGGCCGACATGACCCCACGCCAGGTCGAAGAAGTCGTCCGCAAGCAGCTGGCGGCCTAGCTAGTTGTTACTTCAGTGCAGTTTGGAATCCACCCATTTTTGGCTAGCTAGTCTCAAAGATTCCAGCCTCCGCTGGAATGACATGCGGTTTCTGTATACTAAGGTTTATGAAGGTTGCGCTACTTGGTTTCGATATTGAAGGGCGGGCGTCGTATGAGTATTTCCACGCCCGTGGCGATGATATTACTATTTGCGACCAAAATAGCGAGCTAAGCGTGCCGGCCGGTGTTGCTACCCAGCTTGGCGAGGGTTATTTAGACAATTTGGACGCGTTCGATGTGCTTGTCCGCACACCGGGGCTGCACCCACAGCACATTCTCGATAAAAACCCCAGCGTGACATCCAAAATTACCTCCGGTACAAATGAATTCCTGGCTAACTGCTCAACCAAAAACGTCATAGGCGTTACCGGTACCAAGGGCAAAGGCACCACCAGCACGCTTATTGCCAAGATGCTCGAGGCAGCTGGCAAACGAGTTCATCTGGGTGGCAACATTGGCACGCCAGCCTTGAGTTTTCTACCGGATATCCAGCCCGACGACTGGGTGGTGCTGGAACTATCTAACTTCCAGCTTATCGACTGCCACTATTCCCCGCACATCGCTGTGTGCTTGATGATTGTGCCAGAGCACCTCAACTGGCACCCGACCATGGCGGAATACCTGCGGGCCAAAGCCAACTTATTCGCTTACCAAACCGCCGAGGATATCACAGTGTATCTGGGCAGTGACGACGACGTAACGAACATAGTCGAATCCAGCCCAGCCCGCAAAGTCCCCTATGGCAACCCGCCGGGCGCAGCTGTCGACGACGGTATAATCAGTATCGAAGGTGTGAAAATTGCCGAAACTGCCGAACTGAAGTTGCTGGGCAAGCACAACTGGCAAAATGTTTGTGCTGCCATAACGGCCGTCTGGCAAGCCGGCATCGATGATGTAGCCGCCATGTACAGTGTACTCACCAGCTTCAGCGGCTTGCCGCACCGCCTAGAATTTGTCCGCGAGCTGGACGGTGTGAAGTACTTTAACGATTCGTTCTCGTCGGGCCTACACTCTACCGAAGCCGCGATATTGGCAATATCTGGGCCGAAAATTGTTATTCTCGGTGGATTCGATCGTATGCTTCCACTTGAGCACTTCCTAGATTTTGCCAGCAACAATCGGGATGAATTTCGGAAAGCCTTAATTGTCGGCGCCAGCGGACCGCGGTTGGCTACGGCGCTCAAAGCTGCTGGTTTTACAAAGTACGAATTAGACGAGACCGCTAAAACGATGGAGGCCGTTGTCGCCAAAGCCCGCGAACTGGCTAGTAGCGGCGATTCAGTCGTGCTCTCGCCAGGCTTTGCTAGTTTCGATATGTTCAAAAACTTCGAGGAGCGTGGTACTCAGTTCCGAGATGTGGTGAACGGGTTATGAGCAAATACACCAACTTCGTATTCCGGGCATACTCGTTTGACCGGCAAGCACGAACTCTGACCTTGACGTATGGATACGACGATGCGCTGTCTTTC
>JBBQTW010000042.1:0-6855 GCA_038234505.1 Saccharimonadales bacterium (SeqCode)
AAATCTATAACCTCGTAGTCATTGCCTTTGTAATGCCGATATCTACCGGCCTTCAGGTCTGGCTTGGGGGTGAATTCATTTTCTGCAACCATACTAATCCTCCAAAATCTTTAGTAATGCGGCTTCGTCTAGTTGTTTGGTGCCGAGTTTGGCGGCTTTGGCTAATTTGCTGGCACCGACGTTGGCGCCGACAACGAGGTAGTCCGTATCTTTGCCGATACTACTCTGGAAGGTGCCACCGAGGGCACGGATTTTGTCGGCGGCTTGGTCGCGGCTCATCGAGTCCAGGCTGCCAGTCACCACGAAATTCTGGCCGCTCAGCTTGCCGCCAACTTGCTTCACTGCCTGCGGCCAAACACCGACTTCTCGGAACTTAGTCAGCAGCGTATGGGTTCGCGGTTCGCTAAAATATTCAGCAACTGATTCGGCGACAATTTCTCCTATTCCCTCGACGGCGCCCAGTTCGTCGATAGTGGCTGCACCGATTGCCTCCAGGCTTCGGAACTCGTTGGCCAGGTCGATAGCCGTTTGTGTACCAATGTGGCGAATGCCCAGGCCATAGACAAACTTGGCCAGTGGCGGCTGCTTTTTGGCCTGGATAGCGGCGACCAGCTTGTTAGCAGAGACATCGGCGAAGCGATCTAAGCCAACGACTTGTTCCGGGGTAAGTGCATATATATCGGCGGCATCGCTCACTAGTTCGGCGTTCAAAAGCGCGATAACATTCTTCTCGCCCAGGCCTTCGATATCCAGGGCGGCCTTGCTGGCAAAGTGTTCTATCCGCTTCCAGGCGCGCGATGGACAGGCCTCGTTCGGACAGCGCCAGGCGGCGTCCTCGGCCTTATACTTAACAAGTTTAGTATTGCATTCGGGGCAGTGCGTAGGCATTTGGAATGGCTTTTCGGAGCCGTCGCGGAGTTTTACCAGTGGCTCTACAACTTCGGGAATAATATCACCAGCCTTGTGGACGATAATAGTGTCACCTACCCGGATGTCCTTACGAAGTACCTCACTCTCGTTGTGCAGCGTCGCCATCTGGACGGTACTGCCCGCGACGACAACAGCTTCTAGCATTGCCACCGGCGTCGCGACACCCGTCCGGCCGATAGATACGAAGATGTCCTTGACCTTGGTTGTTGCCTGTTCGGCGGCGTATTTGTAGGCAACGGCCGCGCGCGGGGCTTTGCCGACGACACCGAGGCGATTGTAGAGAGCTCGGTCGTCTATTTTTACCACGAGGCCATCGGTATTGAACTGCAAATCGTGGCGTTTGGTGTCCCACTGGTCAGCAAACGTTTTTACTTCGGCGATAGATGGCAGTACTGCTGCCTGCTGGTTGGCCAAAAAGCCGAGGGCGGTCATGGTGTCGTATGCCACGCGGTAGGTTGGCACCTGGCTCGGGTCGGCGCGTAGCATGTCGTAGGCCCGGAAATGTAGTGGTCGGCTGGCAACCAACTTCGGGTTGAGCTGGCGGATGGTACCGGCAGCAGTGTTGCGCGGGTTGGCAAACAGCGGCTTACCCTCGCGGGCCCGGGACTCGTTAAGCGCAGCAAATTCGGCCTTGTACATAACAATTTCGCCGCGGATTTCGGTGCGACCCTGCAAATATTGCTCGTAACCGTTGGCGGCGTACAGGCGTAGCGGGACTGATTCTATCGTGCGGATATTGGCGGTGACATCTTCGCCCACGAAACCGTCGCCGCGGGTGATACCCCGCACTAGCAGGCCATCTTCATAGACCAAGGCGCAGGCCAGGCCATCCATTTTGATATCCACAAAATATTCCAGCGTAGCATCGGGTGCTAGTTTCTGCACGCGTTCCGACCAAGCAGTTAGTTCGGCCTCGTCAAAAACATCGTTTAGGCTGAGCATACGCTGACTATGGGTAACCTGGGTAAAACCCGGTAGGGGCGCGCCAGCTACGCGCTGAGTTGGCGAGTCGGGGGTGATGAGACCTGGGTAGTCAGCCTCTAGCTGGCTCAGTTCGTGCTTTAGGCTATCGGCCGCAGCTTCGCTCATGATAGATTCGTCGAGCACGTGGTAGTGGTAACGATAGTCGTTTATGAGTTCGCGGAGTTTGGCAATCCGCTCACTGGCAGTCTGTTTGGTCACTGTAGTAGCTCCCGATACAGTGTGTAGAAATAACTATGGACAAATGGCACCGCTATAACGCCGATACTAAACAGCACAACCCCGGCTAGCCGAGGCAGGACGGCTATGACTGGCAGCAGCAGCACCGCACTGACGAGCAGTAGCAGAACCATGAGGACGATGGATTTCCGAATGATATTGGCCCGCTGGCCGCGTGATAGCTGGCGGGCATTGCGCAGGGCCAAGACGGGTGTCATGTTGGGCAGCGTAACGATATATATGGCGAAAAACGAGGTTGCTAGTAGCCAGAGTGATATAACGGCACCGACAACTAACACCAATAGCCAGGCGATATCCTGCACCGCCCCAACGGCAATGCCGTTTTGCACTACGGTGGTGTAGAAAAATGAGCCGATAATAAGTGGCAGGAGTTCGAGCGACAGCACCAACAGCACCAGCACGAATGGAATGAGCGGATACATGCCCTGATAAAACGCATCGCGAACCCGGAGTGTGGCAGGCGGATTGTCGCTGAGCAGCTGCCGCAGCAGCCAAATCATACTCAGGCTAGCGATGATAAGCAGCAAGTATTGGTAGACGCCCGCCGCACCCTGCGCCGAGCTGCCGCTGTTGCCCAAGTACAGCGCAAAGGTGGCGAGGCTGCCCACAGGTGCACTCGTGCCGACGTACTGCGAGACTTGGCTTTTGAGTGCTGACACATCGGCACCAAAGTTGTGCACCAACAACAGGCTGAGCCCCGCCAGTACTAGTACATATATGGCCAAGACCTGGCCATGACGGCCCCAGAACCGAAGAGTTGTCAGTAAAATCTGCCAGGAATTTGGGAACTTTGGCCGGACTGGCCGAGAAACAAGCTCCTCGTCTGAGGTACGCCGAGCCGAGGTGGCCACTTTATGCGGGCGGGCCGGTGGCTTCTGGCCGCGTGCGGCCCGAGTGCGGCGGGTATTGGTTTTTTTGGTGGGGGTACTCGCCATAGTTACCTCTATTATAACGCAGCCGCGCTGGCGCGTAGCCTCAGGCTTCGCGGCCCATCTGCTGCAGGCGGGCGATACGGTCGGCAATCGGTGGGTGGGTGCTAAATAGGTTCGATAGGCTGTGACCTTTGAGGGGGTTGGCAAAGAAGAGGTGGGCGGTGGCGGTGCTTTGTTTGCGCATAACACTACCCGACTGCTCGATTTTCTGCAGGGCCGAAATTAAGCCTTCTGGGTAACGCGTTGTCAGCACGCCAGTGGCATCGGCTAAATATTCGCGGCTGCGCGACACGGCCAGCTGAATAAGCGTAGCAATGAGCGGTGCTAATATCGCCGCCACAATACCAATCACTAGTAGGTAGGGATTGCTATTGTTCTCGCGGTCGTTGCTGCGAAACCATGTCATGCGCAAAATAATATCGGCAATGAGTGATATGACTGCTGTCAGGGCAAACGCCACCATCGACACGCGGATATCATAGTTTTTGACATGCCCCAACTCGTGCGCGAAAACTCCCTGCAGTTCTTGGTCGGTCATCATATCCAGTAAACCGCTAGTGGCACAAACGGCGGACTTGTCGGGGCTGCGACCAGTGGCAAAAGCATTCGGTGCTGGATCACTGATGATAAACACTCGCGGCATCGGCAAACCGTCGGTAATACTGAGGTTTTCGATAATATTCCATAGCCGAGGATTATCGGACTTTTGAATTTCCTGGGCGCCATTCACCGCCAAGGCCATCCGCGACCCAGCGTAGTACGTGATAATCGCATAGATCACCGAGCCGATAAGTACGCCAATAAATAGCGACGGCTGATTGCCAAACTGAAAAGCAAACAACCAATCGAGCGCCGCGACGAACAGCAAAAAAACCGCCATCACCAAGATGGTCTTGCGTTTATTGGCAGCTATTTGGCTATACATGTCCGTCCTTGATTACATTATGTTACGTATACCTGAATGTCGACTGATAAGAAGCTGGCGTGGCGAGTGCAGTTTGGTTCACGAACGAGCACCGAAGCGGAGCGTACGATTTGGTACGTGAGCATTGGAGCGCAGATCGTAAGCCAAAATGTGCCGCCACGCAAGTTTCGTGTTAAAATTTGACGTCGACTGGGTTCTGGATACTGGCTGCCTGCGCTTCATCAACATCAAAGAACTCTTTGTCCTTGTTGAAGCCGAGCATACCCGCGAACACACTGGTCGGGAAAACTTTGCGCTTGGTGTTAAAGTCACGCACCACGCCGTTGTAGAAGCGGCGGCTGGCTTGGATTTTGTCCTCGGTATCTGTCAGCTGAGCTTGCAGGTCGAGGAAGTTTTGATTTGCCTTCAGGTCTGGGTAGGCTTCGGCGACGGCAAAGATGCTCTTCAGCGCCGTCTGGAACTGGTTTTCGGCCTTAGCGGCTTCGGCTGGGCCCTGGCCAGCAGCATTGACAGTGGCGGCCCGAGCGGCTGTTACATCTTCGAAAACAGTCTTTTCGTGGCTAGCGTAGCCTTTGACGGTATTAACCAGGTTCGGTATTAGGTCGGCACGACGTTTTAGCTGAACAGTAATATCACTCCAGGCTTCATCGGCCCGAACATTTAGGCGCACTAGGCCGTTGTACATGGCAGCTAGGATAATGCCCAGAACGACCACGACGGCGATAATAATAAGTATTGTCATAACAGTTAGGCTCCTCCGCGATTAACTATCTACTAGTATACAACGCCGCTACGCTGTAATGCTATGATTAATGCATATGGCTAAAAAGACTGGCGGCAAGCACAGATTGCGTCGCGCTGGGATAGTGACTGGATTGCTGGCGCTGGCAGCGGGATATGTGTGGTGGGCGCTGGTTCAGCCGTTGCTGAAGTTGCAGCCAACCCTCACGCTGCAAGTCCCAACCCAAGCCGCCCAGCAGCCCGCCCTTATCTGGCCAAACTACGGCGAGTCCGCAATAGGTGCGGCTGGCTACGGCGTACTAGCCACCGAGGGCAACCAAAAACCCCTGCCCACAGCCAGTATTGCCAAGGTTATGACTGCCTTGGCGGTGTTACGACAGCGGCCACTCCAGCTAAACCAAGCCGGTCCGACAATTACCCTCGGCCAGGCCGATGTCGACAGCTACAACAGTTTCATCGCCCGTGACGGCTCAGTTGTGGGCGTGGCACTCGGCGAGCAGATTTCCGAATACCAGGCCCTCCAAGCCCTATTGCTACCATCGGCAAATAACATGGCCGAGACACTGGCCCGCTGGGCGTTTGGCTCGATTGCCAGCTATAACAGCTATGCCAACAGTTACGCCAAACAGCTCGGCCTGGCCAGTGTACACATTACCGACCCTAGTGGCTACGACCAAGCAACCGTTGCCTCGGCCCGCGACCTCACACTGCTGGGTAGTTTGGCTATGCTCAATCCAGTGTTTGCCGAGATCGTCGCGCAGCCGTCGGCGACTATACCGGTGGCTGGTACAATTTCGAATTATAACTTTATGCTTGGTGAAAATGGCAATATCGGCATCAAAACCGGCAATAACGACGGCGACAAGGGTGCGTTCCTGTTTGCTAACAAGCAGCAGGTTGGTGGCAAAACCATCACTATCGTTGGTACCATCATGGGTGGGCCGGATCTGCTGACGGTCCTGCGCGATTCCAATCCGTTGATTAATAGCGCTGTTGGTAGCTTTAGCCAGCGCCAGTTGATTTCGAGTGGTCAAGAAGTCGGCTGGTACACAACCCCGGCCGGACACCGAGTATCCATCCATTCCAGTAGCCTAGATATCCTCGCTTGGAACGGGTTCAAGTACACTATTAGCGCGCATCTACAGCCGCTCAAACTACCGGCAACCGCCAACACCCAGGTGGGCGATACCAGTATTCTCGTCGATGGCCGCACGAGTGTTGGCCCTACACCGCTCACACTCTCGCAAACTATTCCCTACCCTAGTATTTGGTGGCGGCTCAGCCACCCACTGGGTCATTAGATCTAGAGTGAAAACACCTGGCGGCGCCACACCAACAATCGAATTGCGATATCAATAATCATTAGTGACACGAAAATAAGTACTAACCCAAGCACTAAGTCCAGTAAGCCGATGAGTGTGAAGTTATAGAGGAATGGTCGACTGTAGGCGAGACCGAGTGGAAATACAAATAGCATAAAGCCAATCACCGTGACAGCCAGCAACCCGAGTCCAATTACCAAGGTAACTGCATTTGTGAGTACGCCGCGCCAAAATTTCGCCTTGGTAAAGGTTGCCGGGTGTACATAGCGACCGGTGGTCAGTTCGCCCTCTAGGCGCAGCTCGTTAACGCCGGCGGCCAGCGCCTCGACAATCCCGAAGCACACGATACCCACCACCGCCCAGATAGCAAATGTCACTACCCCGCTCGTCGCACTCAGCGAGTCGATATTCTTGAGCGCCCCCTCGACGACGCCACTCGTGCTGCTTTTTACAACTTGGTCCGACGACGACAAGCCGTAATATCCTAGCAGTTGCCGGCTGTTGGCGAGTACGACGCCACCAATTGTTAGTAGCGCGATAACAGCATATTCTAGGACTGATGGTACGAGACGTTTGGTGTTTGTTTTCATACTAACTATCCCTATTAAATCAGAATTGTTCTGAGATGCCAAAACCCAATCAAAAAGCCCATCTTGCGATGGACTGTTTGATTGGTGGGCGCTGAGGGACTCGAACCCCCGACCCCCTCGGTGTAAACGAGGTGCTCTAGCCAACTGAGCTAAGCGCCCACGCTAATGAGACAAAACTACGTTTTTTCTCATCG
>JBBQTW010000043.1:0-5879 GCA_038234505.1 Saccharimonadales bacterium (SeqCode)
TTGTTGGCAGTGAAGTAGATATAGTCATGCTCATAGCCCAGCCAGTCGATAAGACCACGCGTTATGCGATTTCGCTCCTGCAGCCTCACAAAGTCCTGCACAACGACTTTATCCACCAGACAGAAGTCGGTTGTACCGGGAACAAGCTCGCTTTTCGAGAATATATTAAACACGCGGTAGAAGAGTTTGGAGCTCGTTTTTTTGAACCAGCTGTCGTGCTTATTTCCCTGGCGTACGCCCACGACGACCTGACTGCCGGCCTGCCAGCGCTCGACAAATTCTGGGATACGTTCGACGGGATGTTGACCGTCGGCATCCAGCATCAGGACGGCCTGGCCCTTCGCTACATGCATAGCGGCGGTGGTAGCAATCTCTTTACCGAAGTTTCGGCTCAGGCTCAGCACGCGGACTGTCGTATCACGACCGGCAATATCTTTCAGGCGGGCCAGAGTGGCATCGACGCTGCCGTCGTTGCTATAGATAATTTCATGGCTTAGATCTAGGCCATCGAGGACGGCGCGCAGCGAAGCGTGAAACTGGGCAATAACGGCATCCTCGTTGTACAGCGGGACGACAACGGACAGGACAATCTCATGTGTGGGCATATTGTTTACAAGTGTAGCAATTTGGACAAACTATTGCAAAATTTATATTATCTGGTTTGCTATAAAAATAACCGCTCAATACGAGCCAGTAAATCATTGAGCGAAATATCGGCTTTGACGATAAAATCGACTGCCCCGGCAGTCCTGGCCTCTTGCTCATCATTCAATTGCGAGAGATTGGTAAGCACGGCGATCGGAATAGCCGCGATAGATGGGTCGGCTTTGGCGGCCGCCAGAACTTCGAAACCATTTAACTTCGGCATGATAATATCGAGCAGCACTAAGTCTGGCTGCGCACCGCGCATTTGCTCGAGAGTCTGCTCGCCATTTTCAGCCAAAATCACGCTGTAACCGGCGCGCTCCAGGCCATCCTTATAGGCAACCAGGATAAATTGCTCATCGTCGGCCAGCAAAATAGTTTTCGGCGCTGGGCTTGTCGGTGTTGCAGAGTCTTCCATACAGCACTTACTCTACCATATTGCACTGGCAGTGCCGTCAGGTGTTTGGTTATTGGTAAAACCCTTGTGGCTTGGTACAATACTGCTAACGATTGAGGGTGACAAAAACCAGGGTGGCAAACTAATATGACGCTGACCGACGACGAACTAGCCAAGGTGCTCGAACACCTTAAGTATTTGCCGCCCGCCAAACTGACTGCGGCCCAAACAGACGCCCAGCAGGAGCGCACCAGCCTGTACGAGGCACTGGTGCAGCATGACTACCTGAACGAAGATGAGCTTGGCAAGGTGATGGCTTACTACTACCAGATGCCCTACGTCTCGCTTGCGAGTGTGAACATCGACGAACCGTTGCTGCGCCTGATCCCCGAACCAGTTGCCCGCCAGTACCAGACCGTACCGTTCGAGCTCGAGCGTAACAATCTGCATATCGCCACGAGTCAGCCGTCCGCAACCGATTTGTTTGGTATGCTCGCCAAAAAGGCTGGCGCCGAGTCTTACAAGGTCTCCTATGCCACCGAGCCAGGTATTGCCGCAGCGCTGCATCTGTATAAGCAGCAGCTGCAAAGTGTTTTTGATAGCTTACTAGCAAAATCAAAGACTGGTGCGGCGCCCATTGCCGATCTAGTCGACAAACTATTCGAATACGCCTACGACGCCCATGCTTCCGATATACACGTCGAGCCGCTGCGCGATTCCACGGTCGTCCGTTTCCGTATCGACGGTGTACTCCACGACGAAGTGTTTTTTCCGCGCAAACTGCACGACCAAATCGCCACCCGCTTAAAAGTCCTCGCCCGCCTGCGAACAGACGAACACCTGAGTGCGCAGGACGGCCGCCTGCATGTCGAACTCGGCGGTGAGCAGCTGACAGTCCGTATTTCGGTGGTACCGGTAGTGATGGGCGAAAAAGTTGTCATGCGGTTGCTGGCCAAACATAGTCGACAGTTTGGCTTGGCTGACCTAGGCATGAACGATGGCGATTTGAAATCTATTCGCGATGGTTTTGCCCGACCCTTCGGCATGGTACTGTCCACCGGCCCGACTGGTTCTGGCAAAACCACCACCATGTACGCTATCCTAAAAATCCTCAACACTCGCGACCGTAACATCGCCACCATCGAAGACCCCGTGGAATACGAGCTCGACGGGATAAACCAGATCCAAGCCAATGCCAAAACCAACCTGACCTTCGGTGAAGGCCTCCGCTCATTGCTGCGCCAGGACCCAGATGTGCTGTTCGTCGGCGAAATTCGCGACGAAGAGACAGCCGATATTGCCGTTAATGCCGCCATGACCGGGCACCTGGTACTGAGCACCATGCACACCAACGATGCCGTCACGACGCTGCCACGACTGGTTGATATGCATATCGAACCGTTTCTAGCCGCCAGTACTGTCAATGTTATTGTTGCGCAGCGTCTGGTGCGCCAAATATGTAGCCACTGCAAGGGTAGTTTGGAGCTGACCCGCTCGGCCAAAGGCTGGCAAGGCGACGCAGCCCAGACCGCCGTACTCAATGCCCTCGACCAAAAAATCGTCGACAAACACTTCGGCAAAAAATCGACCGCACGAGTCTACCAGGGCGCCGGTTGCAGCGCCTGCCACGACACCGGCTACCAAGGCCGGATTGGCATATTCGAAGTACTCGAGGTCACACCCAAACTGGCTCAGCTAATTACCGCACGGGCCGATAGCGATACCCTGCTCGCCCAGGCCGTCAGCGAAGGTATGGAAACCATGCTGGATGATGGCCTAGAAAAAGTCCTATCTGGCCAAACAACCCTGCTCGAAATCCTGCGAGTGACGGAGATTTAACCCGCGATGGCCAAACCACCCAAAAACCTCCGCATCCGGCTCCGGGGCAAAGAACGCCTCAGCCTGTTCAGCGACCTGGCAACTATGTTAACCGCCGGGATACCCATCCTGGAGGCCGTGCAGTCGCTCGAGTCCGACGCCAGTGGCAACATGAAAAAAGTCCTGCATATTTTGCACGAAAACCTCAATAACGGCGAACCGCTGTCCCGGGGCTTAGGCCGACTGCCCCAAGCATTTGACCCGATAAGTGTTAACCTTATCCGCGCCGCCGAGGCCGGTGGTACCTTAGAAGAAACGCTGCATGATATCGTCGCTACCACCAAAAAAGAACTGGCGTTCAACGAGCAGCTACGCAACACCATGATCTACCCAGCATTCGTGATGGTGATATTCATGGCCATCGTCATCCTAATGTTGACATTTGTTATACCGCGCGTCGCCAAAGTCTTCTCGACCATGCACGTCCACATGCCATTTATCACCCGCGCCATGATTTCGGTGTCAGCGACATTTATGCACTACTGGCTATTTATCAGCATCGGGTTTATTGTCGCTTTCGTGCTGTTCGTGGTCGTTGTCAAAGCCAACAGCCGGGCCATCACCCGGGCACTGCTATCGTTACCGTTCGTGCGCCGGCTGGGCATTAACATCGACCTGACCCGTTTTACCCGGAGCTTTGGCCTGCTGATGCACGCCGGCGTACCAGTTATTGAGTCGCTCAACTTGTCCGAGCAAGTTGTCCAAAAGCGCTCAATTGCCACACTTGTTCACCAGATGAAAGTGAATGTCGAGGCTGGCAAACCGCTGTCAACTGGCCTGCGCAACGCCAAGGGCTTGATTCCGCCCATTATGTCACGGAGTATCGAGACAGCGGAACAATCAGGCACACTAGAGCAAACAATGCAGAACCTCACGGAATATTTCGACGAGCAAGTTAACGGCAGCCTGAAGGTTATCAGCAGTTTGGTCGAGCCAGTCCTGCTGGTCTTGGTGGGTCTGATGGTTGGCACGCTCATGATTACTATTATCGCGCCAATATATAACTTGATATCGCAGATTAGCCCGAAGTAGGCCGCCTACCATGATGCGTCGCCCAAACCCTGCCAATCAATCCGGTTTTACACTGGTGGAAATGCTGGTAGTGGTCGGCATCATCGCTATTCTGTTTGGTCTGAGCGCCGTCACACTGGGCCAGCCGCAGGCGAACGTCAACAGCCAGGACGCCACAGAGACGCTGGTGGCCAATATTAAGAACCAGCAACTGTTCGCCATGGTCGGTACGACCGGTAGTGGCAGCACTCAGCAACCAGCTGGCCTATTTATCCAGAGCAGCCAATACACCCTCTACACGGGCGCGACCTACAGTGGGGCAAATTCGTACAACTATGTCGTTGCGGCGCCTACCAACACGTCTTTTAGCTCAACATTCTTGGGCGGTTTACTGCTCTTTAACAAAGGTGCTGGCGACGTCAACAGTTTTGTAGGTGGCAGTAATACTATTACGGTAACCACTTCAGCCCGCACGCGAATCATAACGGTCACCCGTTACGGAGCGGTAACGGTAACATGAGCCTCAAACAACGAATTCGACAGCAGGCCGGCGCAACCATCGTCGAAGTGCTGGTGGCGATTGCCCTAACGGGCATTATTTTGCCGACATTGGCGACAGCGCTAGTGGCGGCTCACGCTGGCAAAGCCACTACCGGCCAGCAACTGCAGGCTGAAAGTCTGCTTCGTGAAGCGACCGAAGCCGTCCGCTCGGTACGCGAAAAGGGCTGGAGCAATGTTGCTACCGACGGCACCTACCACCCAACTATTAGTGGCAGTGCTTGGACCCTGAGCGCGGGCAGCGAAACCATCGGTAGCCTCAGCCGCCAAGTCGTCATCAGCACACCTCAGCGCAATACATCTGGGGTGATAGTTGCCAGCGGTGGCACAAACGATCCATCGACAAAACATGTCGTCGTCACGGTGTCCTGGACCAAGCCAACGATTTCGTCAATTTCAAGCGACGCTTACCTAACTCGCTGGCAAAACAATGCCGTTTGGACCCAAACAACGCAGGCCGACTTCGATACCGCTCTGTCGCAGAACAATACCGAAACAACTCTTACGGGAGGCGGCACGGTGCAGTTGGACTCCGATGGCAATCCAAACTGGGCTATACCAAAAATTGCTGGCAGTCACAATAATACTGGCAACCAAGACGCGCTAGATGTCTATGCATCCGGCAAAAATGCGTTTATATCTGATGGCACTGTTATGAGCATCTACGACAAAACTAATCCGGCAACTCCGACGTTACTCGGGACATTCACGGCCGCCGGAACAATCAATCAGGTTTTCGTCAGCGGTAACTACGCCTATTTAGCGACCGCCTCGAACACGGCCGAAGTACAGATTGTCGACATCACGAACCGAGCGGCACCGGCGCTAGCTTCGAACGTCAACCTAGCTGGGACTGGCGATGGATTGGCGGTTACAACCTATGGCAACTATGCCTATGTCGGTCGTGCCTCAAGTGCCACTATTGGAAGTTACGAGTTTCAAATCCTTGATGTTACCAACCACGCATCCCCGGTTGTGCTTGGCGGTGTCGACTACACTGGCAATATCAATAATATTAAAATAAATACTGATAGTGGCGACTACGCCTACCTCGCAACCAGCGTGACGTCTCAGGAACTCTCTATTGTAAGCATCACCAATACCACTAGCCCGAGCACCGTTGGTAACTTCAATGCTCCCGGCACAGCAACAGCCAATGACCTTGGCCTGGATGTCATCGACCTATCAACAATTTATATGGGCCTGACGAACAATGCGGGTGGCGCTGAAGTGTATGCCGTAAATATTTCCAACCCGGTAGCACCAACTCAGTCCGCTTCTTACGAAGTCGGCGGTACCGTTAACGGCGTGTCGGTGATAAATGGGAGAGTATTTTTGGCGACGGCCATAACAAACAAACAGTTTATTGCGCTCAATATCGGAGCGGGGA
>JBBQTW010000044.1:0-5693 GCA_038234505.1 Saccharimonadales bacterium (SeqCode)
AGCGCGCGGACAGCGAAACGGCGGATTATGGCTTATATTATCGCCTTGTTAGCTGCGGTTATCGCCTTGACAGTCTGGGGCTCGGCCAATATTGTTTGTTTGGTGATTTTGGTAGTATTGTCGGCTTGGTGGTTGTATGCCGGCATCAAAAACTACCGCTTAGGTGCCGTGGCGTGGGGCAAAAAAATGTTCCTGGCATCGCTGGTAGTTAACTTGGGCATTTCGCTAGCTACGGCTATTGGCACAGTTCACTTGTAGCTAGACCGCGAAGGTTTAGGCACACAGGAAATTATATCTGGGCTTTCGGGGCAAGCGGCAAACTGACGACGGCCGTGGTGCCCTTGCCGGGGCGGCTGGTGAGCGTGATAGTGGCGCCAACCCGGTCGGCAATCATTTTGGCAATTGATAGGCCCAGGCCATAGCCCTGACTGTCGCCATTGGTGCGGGCGGCATCTTCGCGGTAAAAACGTTCAAACACGTGCGGCAGGGCGGCGGCGCTAATGCCGGGGCCACTGTCGGCGATACGCAGGTCGTAGTTGCCGGCAGAAGTAACGCTGGTCAACTCGACAGTTGCCTCGGCAGGGCTGTATTTAACAGCGTTGTCCAGCAAAATAACCAGCAGTTGGGTGAGTGATTCGTGGTCGCTCATAATGTCGGCCGGTTTGGCACTGGACTGGATGGCAATATGCTTCGTCTGAGCCTGGGGGACAATGAGCTCGATAGCGCCGTCGATGACCGTCAGCGCTTTCTGACTAGCCAGCGGCAGCTGCGGGGTATCGCTATCTAGCTTGGTCAAGCGCAATAAATTATTAATCAGCAGCTCCATTTTGGCGGCATCTTCGATGTTGCTTGTCAGTGCGCTGCGCAGCTCGTCGCGACTGGCGGCTTTATCCATCAGCGCCACTTCACTGCCCATTTTGAGTGCCGTCAGTGGTGTGCGGAGTTCGTGGCTAACATCGGCCGTGAAACGTTTTTGCTGCTCATGCGAGGCTTCGATAGGCTCTAGCGTGCGCCGGGCCAGCAAATAACTGGCCCCACCCGCCCCGGCCAGTACCAGGATGTTGAAATACAGCAGCTGCATCAGGATATGGTGAGCACCGAGGCTGACATCACTCCCGCGGACACGTAAGTACGGATTGTTATAAAACACTGGAAAGGCCCGGAAAATACGCTGGGTTTGGCTGTTAAGGCCAGAGTTGAGCTCGTTGACGGCGAAATGGTAAACAACGGCGCTGAAGCCGAGGCTTATCACCATGACGATGCCTAAATAGTACAGGGTTAACTTGGCGGTAGCGGTGCGGAACATGGCCCTACGCCGACTCCGCCAATTTGTAGCCAAAGCCGCGCAGAGTGTGTAGTAGTGGTTTGCTCGCACTGAAGGGGCGGTCTATCTTGTTACGGAGGTAGCCAATATAGACTTCTACGGTGTTGGGCAGTACCACGGCTTCTTCGTCCCAGACGTGGTTGATAATCATATCTTTGGTAATCACCTGGCCGGCATGGTGCATAAAATATTCGAGCAGCGCGAACTCTTTGTGCGACAGTTTGATAGCAGTGCCGGCGCGGGCCACTTCGTAGCTGGTGGTATCGAGGGTGAGGTCGGCGACAGTAATAATCGTGCCAGTGTGGGTAACTGGCCGGCGCAGGAGGGCTTTTACCCGGGCGCTCAGCTCGTCAAAACTAAATGGTTTCACCAGATAGTCGTCCGCCCCGCTGTTCAGACCCTCTACTTTATCACCGATGGTGCCGCGGGCGGTTAGCATCAGGATAGGCGTCGAAACCCCTTGTGCGCGTACGCGGCGGGTGACCTCCACGCCGTCTAGACCCGGCAACATGCGGTCGAGCACCACCAAGTCATAGTCGGCATCGACAGCGTGTGACAGGCCAGTTTGGCCGTCGTGAACGGCATCGACAGCAAAGCCTTTGAGCTCGAGGCCCTTTTTGACAGCGGCGGCGATTTTGACATCATCCTCAACAACTAGGATTCTCATACACATAAGTATATCGCGTCAGATGAAACTGAGCTGAAATAGTCGGCTTGCTAGCGGTTTTTGGTGACGAGCTTGCCGTCGTCGAGTTTGAAGGTGACATCAGTCTTGCCAGAGATAGCGGTGTCGTGGGTGACAACCAGTACGGTGGTGTTTTCACTGCGTGACAAATCATGGAGCAGCTTGAAAATGATTTTGCCGTTTGCGGAGTCGAGGTTGCCGGTGGGTTCATCTGCCAAAATTAGCTGTGGCTTGTTGGCGAGCGCCCGGGCGATAGCCACCCGCTGTTGCTGGCCACCACTCAGGCGACCTGGCTTGCGGTCGATCTGATCGGGTTCGAGCCCCACCTGCGTCAATAACTCTTCGGCACGGGCTCTGCGCTGAACTTTAGGCACACGTGCAAATTCCATTGGCAGCATGACGTTTTCCAGGGCCGTAAGGTTTGGAATCAGATTGTAACTCTGAAATACGAAACCGATTGACCGGCCGCGGTAGGCTATCAGTGCTCGGTCGTGCATTTGGGTGACATCTTGTTTGCCAACCACGATACTGCCACTCGTGGGTTTATCGAGTGCCCCAAGCAAACTCAGCAAGGTTGATTTGCCGGAGCCACTGCGGCCGACGATGCTGGCGAACTGGCCGTCCGGCACTCTGAAGCTGATGTCGTTAGTGGCGGTAACTTTACCGTCGCCGGACTGGTAGGTTTTTGTGAGGTGTTTAACTTCTAACATCGCTGGCCCCCCTATTCGGCGCGCATTACGGTTGATGGACGGACTTTCGATATCATGACAGCAGCCAAGCCACTGCCAATAACGGCAATCAGGAGGGCGGCGGCAAAACCATAGGCTAGGATACTGAGGCCGACTTGCGTTTTGACATCGCTGATGCCGCGGATAGTTTGATTGGACTGCAGTCGGTTGCGGAAACCGCCCCCGAAGCCAGTTGGTGGCGTGTTCGGCGTAACTGCGGTGGATGTCGATGAGCCACCGAAGCTGCGGATCGTGCCTGGCCTAGTGCTAACACTGGCAGTGGTCGATGTAGCAGTACTGTTGTTGACTAGTAGCTTGGTAACAGGCTGGCCGCCAACAACGCCAATTATCAGCCCAACAACAGCCCCGAGGAGCGCTAAGGTAAGCGATTCCACCATAAACTCACCAGCTATCCGTATATTGGAGCCACCAATCGCTTTGACAACGCCAATCTCGCGCTTGCGCTCGCGAACAATCATAATCATCGTCAGCAATATGATGATAGCGCCAGCAACAGTCGCGCCGACGAGGCTGAACGAGGCTATTGATTTGACGCTGTTTAGGGGCTCTATAGCGCTGGCCACGCTGTCTTTGCTGCTCGTGACATCGGCGCTACTGCCCAGTGCAGACTTTACGGTGCTAGCAACGCTATCTATGTTATTGACGGAGTCGACGGTGGCGGTAGCGCTGCTCAACTGGCCCGTTTGGCCGCTGAGGCGCTGCAAGGTCGGTAGACTGAGGATGACGGCGTTATTGGCAAAAGTCGTCCCAGTGTCGAATATGCCGGCCACATTTATAGTTTCGCCGTAGACGGTGAATGTTGAACCAATCTGGAGATTGTTCTTGGCGGCCACCGTGCTCCCAACCAGGGCGACGGCTTTGTCGGCCGCGCCACTAATAGTATTGCCATTTTTGAGGCTGATATTCGTGCCGTTCACTGTAGTTGGGTCGGTGGTGCCATAGGCGCTAATTGGCGGCGCAAAGCTCATCATGCCAACACCTGGCACAGCGCCATCGGCGGTCGTGCTGTCAGATGTACTGGCACTGCCGCCGCCGAAGCGTTGGCCGAGGCTGCCGGCATCGATTGCCGATGTTAGCGATGTATTTGCTTCGGTAGTGGTGCCCTGGCGGTTAGTGTTGCTGCTATTGCGGAGTTGATCTTCAACCAGCTCAGTGACGCTGCTGACATGGCTGATTTTGCTCAGACTAGCAACTTTCGACTCATCTAGGGGGTCGCCACCGCCCTGGAAGCCTTGAGTGCCGGCGGCCGATATACTTATCGTGTTCCCAATTGAGCTTTTGACCGAAGTTATTTTGTTGCTGACCGCTTTGTTGGCGATAAGCATCGTCAGGCTCAGCCCAATACTCAGGCCCAATATTACGCTTATGGCGAGGGTACGGATACTATTTCGGAACGCATTGCGGATGCCTCGACTTACTAAATTCATAGACTGGTTCCTTATTGTTAATGACTTACCTGCATTCAATACCTCCGAACTTAGAGTTTGCTTAAACAACTCCGTCGTTTGTTGCAGCTAGGCAATTGCCAGTTAACTTTAAGCTCTGCCCCGTAAACTGGTGCGGTCATGAGTCAAATAGCCATTCACCAGAACGACCAGCGAAATCAAACCATATGCCGTATAATAGGGTGTAATTCACACGCCATATGCCTAATAAACAGCCACCGTTCCGATCTATCGACGGCTTTATGCCTCAGAACAACAACACGCCCCGGCGAGTTGGTTTCGACACACCGAGGAACCCACTCATGCCGACCAAAAATTCTGGCCTCACGAATGTGCCCAGAGTTGGCCAGACGCTGATGGCCTACGCTCCAAACGGCACAGCCGCAACCCGCACCGCACCAAATGTTGGCCGGGCATCACTTGCTGGTGCCGCCGAAGGTGACGTTAGCAGGAAAGCAAAATCCGGCAAACGACGTCTGTTGCCACGGTTTATTACTTGGAAGCGAGCGCTGCTGACAATCTTGATTGTTATTCTGGCGATGGGCGGTTGGCTGGGCTTCAAGTTTGCCTACAATTTGGCCAAAACATTCCACGGTGGTCTATTTAGCGTCCTTACCAGCACAAAATTACGCGGTGAAGACGTGGGACGGGTCAATATTTTACTGGCTGGCAACTCAGCTGACGATGTCGGTCACAACGGCGGTCAGCTGACCGATTCCATTATGATTATTAGCATCGACACCAAAAACAAAACGGCCTACATGATGAGTGTGCCGCGCGACCTGTGGGTGGATATCCCAGGCTATGGTCACGCCAAGATTAACGAGGCCTATGTCGATGGCCAAGAGGGTAACTTTAACGAAAGTGGCTATTTCCCGGGTGGCATGGGGCTATTGCAGCAAACTATAGAGCAAAATTTCGACCTCAATCTCAACTACTATTCGCTGGTTGATTATAACGCCATGAAACAGATGGTCGACGCTGTCGGCGGTATCGACTTTACTGTCAAAAGCTCCGACCCGCGTGGTATTTACGACCCAAGTATCGACTACGTAACACACGGTCCACTTGTAAAGTTAACCAACGGCACCCACCACCTAAATGGTGAACAAGCCTTGGATCTAGCCCGAGCTCGTGGTGATGCCTATGGATCATATGGCTTGGCCGCCGCAGATTTCGACCGCACAAACAACCAGCGCCTAGAACTTCTAGCGCTCAAATCTCGCGTTACTAGTACCGGTGTGCTCGCCAACCCTGCCAAGATTAGCAGTCTGCTCGACGCACTTGGCAGTAACGTCAAGACCGATTTCACCCTCGGCGAAGTCCGCCGGCTGTACGATATTGGCAAAGACATGGGAGCGGTTCAGTCAATTGGACTGAACAACGTGGGGGGCAAGAATTTGCTTACCAGCTACACCACACCCCTGGGACAGTCCGCGCTAGCACCGGCCGCCGGGGTTGACGACTTTAGTGATATCCAGGCAGATATT
>JBBQTW010000045.1:0-5673 GCA_038234505.1 Saccharimonadales bacterium (SeqCode)
AAGTTTGTTATCGGCGATTCACCAGAATTACCAATTCACACCCAAGTTGTACTTACCGGGTGGACGTACAATCACCTCAATGAATCGCTGCCAGTCGTAGTCGGGCGAACTGTAACGTATTCTCGGGTACCCGAAGTTGTAGAATCCGCACCGACTATTGTTGCAAAGAGACATTGGTTGTCGCGAAAAGTTGTCGCAGCGCCGGCGACAGAGGCGACGAACAAATCAACAACCACAACTAAAAAGGGCGACCCGTTCATGGCTGTCGAGTTTGATGATGTTCTAATTCCATTTGCAACATTTGCGCAACGCCTGGACAGTGAACAGTGTAGTTATGTACAGCTCGGCTCAGAGGTGTCCGGCGATACAGTTTTCTCTACTCGATTAGATGAGGGCAGCACCCGTAACGACATAATTGAAACGCTCCGGGCTTATCCGCGTGCTTCCAGCGTTATGAGTGAAGTGCAGAAGCCAATAGCACAGTTTATTCGGTGCGAACTGGATGAGCACGGCGCACAGCTACGAGAAGCCTTGGAAGCGCAACTGGTTCGTGGATTGTCGTTTCGCGAACAAAAATTTGGCATGACAGAGATCCGCGGGCAGTTTATTAAGGCGCCCATAGACAGTAATGCAGTTGAAATCGGGGTAGGCTTCAGACCGCTGTCGCCGTTACTGCGGCCAGATGGTCAACCAGCGGGCTTCTTAGCGATTAGCCACGAGGTCGACAGTAGTCGACAGCAAGTCGGCTATGTTATCCGGGGTAAATTGTTCATGCCACTTATTTCTATTGAACCGGATGGTCGAGTCATCCCACTGCAGGTAACAGAGTTGTCGGCAACTACTTTGCGTATGCTCAATCGCATCATTCGCGGTCAAGCCATCGACGACTACTTAGCAGCCAGTCATGTAATAAAATGGGACCGCAAGAAGATTATGCGTGGATGGGATGATCTAGGGAATACCGAAGAAAATGTTTACCTGTATGCCCAGTCTATTGGTATTATTTGCAATCTAAGGCAAATGCAAAGTGGTAGTTTCGTCAATGTTTCGACTGGTCGACATAATAAGGAGGCACTGAGCGCATTTCTAGACGTAATTGTAGATACCTCACTCAGCGAGACACTTAAAGCGACTGGTATCACACCCAAGCACCTGTCTAAATACCTACAGGATGCAGCTGGTCATTACGATGTGTTGGTAAGGGGGCTGGGTCTCGACGCTACTGCTACCCAGCTAAAACCTCGCAGTGAGACTCAGGAACAACTGTTGCTGGCGCTGAGTAGCCTATGCTTTGACGGACAAGGTCAAGCCAAGGGGACGGTGCCGGACATGAAAATAGGTAAAACAAACGGTGGCTTGGCATTTATTGCGGAACTTATTCAGACAGTGCAAGATGTGCGGCTGATACTCAAAACCCGGCCGGCCGCCATGGCCCTGGAGAAATACCGCACGTTATATGACGAAAGCTTTGACATGGTAGCAGGCAGTGACATAGATGACGGTAGGGCTATAGATTTATTGCACGTACTGCGCCACCTGAAGCCCGCTGAGTCGTAGCTACCTTGCGAAAATCAGCTGGCTACCGTACAATTTTTCAGTTACCCAACAGCGATATCGCGGATGTGGTGAAATGGTATACACGCTAGTTTCAGGTACTAGTGCCGCAAGGCGTGGAGGTTCAAGTCCTCTCATCCGCACCAAAACAAACGACCGACGCAAGTCGGTTTTTTGTTTTGGAACGATACGCCCTGAACTCGATGATGCGCCTAAGTACATGCACCTGATAGCACGCAGCTGACATAACTTCGTCACGAATAGTTTCGACATCTGTAACTATTGGGTACAATACTTGCAGTATGATAGAGGCAGATGACACGGTAGTCCGTACCAAGGTAGATACATTTTTTGCTGATTTCCCTCTGCGCAAATATCCCAAAGGCCACATATTGATCTTTGCCGGAGAAAATCCGGATTATATCTTCTACACAGTCGAGGGCCGCGTGCGCCAGTACGATGTGTCGTACCGGGGAGACGAAGTCATCGTAAATATGTTCAAGCCGCTGTCCTTTTTCCCGATGTCGTGGGCGATCAACCGTTCTGATAACAAGTATTTTTTTAAAACCGAAACTGCCGCCCAGTTTCGCGTCGCTCCTGCCGACGAAGTCATGGAATTTATAGTACAGAACCCGGACGTTTTGCTCGATCTGCTGAGACGTATTTATCGAGGTATCGAGGGCTTGCATGGCCGTATGGTGCATCTGATGAGCGGCACGGCACGTAGCCGGCTGATACACGAACTGCTGGGCGATATTAAACGTTTCGGCAGCGGTGACGGCCAAAGCAGTTCAGATATTACTGCCACCGAAACTGATCTGGCGGCGCGCTCTGGCCTGGCCCGCGAAACCGTTAGTCGCGAGCTTAAAAAGCTAAAAGCTAGTGGGCTGGTAGAAGTTGCTAACAACACAATCCATATTATCGATCTCGCCGAGCTGAGTCGTTTACAGGGCGAAGACACCGCAGGCTAATCAAGCCATAAGCGTGACCGTTGTCACAAGGGTGGCTGCACCCTACAGTGCTATACTTCCCGAAGATTGGAAGTAATAAACATGGCAAAAGCAAATCGTAAAACAATAGACACCGTACTCACGCTACTCGGCACCGCACTCACAATATTCATGGTGGTAATTGGGGGCTTGAGCTTCACGGCCTACAGGTTCGCGACCGACACCGTTCACGACCAACTGGCTTCTCAGAAGGTATTCTTCCCCGAATTGGGCAGCCCAGCGCTCACAAGCCTGCCAGCAGCTGATAAGGCTGCCATGGAAACCTATGCCGGCCAACAACTGGTAAATGGCGCCCAAGCCAAAGTCTACGCCGATAATTTCATAGCAGTCCACTTGAACGAAGTTGCTGGCGGTCAGACATATTCACAGGTTAGCGCCGCAGCCCTGGCCAACCCGACCGATCCGGCCCTGAAGGCCAAGGCTCAAGTTCTATTCCAGGGTCAGACATTACGTGGTCTGCTGCTCGGTGACGGCTATGCCTACTGGACAATTGGCCGGATTGCCGGCGCCGTGTCACTCGTCTCGTTTGCCGGCGCTGCCGTGATGGCAGTCCTAACACTGGCTGGCGCGCAGCGAATTACTCGCTCACGATAGCTCCCTGGCATACTTGGGCAGCATAGTTAGCGTCCGAAACATTGCAGCAGGTTCGAGCTGAGTAGAGACAACCGCTTTGCCGACAGTCTACTCGCCGCTGCGACCAATATGCTATCATAAAGCATAAGGACTGATGACAGAGATACAGCCAAAAAACAATGAGTAGAGTTGCGCATTATTTGCAGGAGCACTTGGTCGGCGAGGTTATTACCTCGGCCGATGCTCGACGTTTTTTTGCAACTGATTGCAGCATATTTGCTGCCGTGCCAGCAATGATAGTCTACCCCCGGGCCGAGGCAGATGTGCGTAAAGTCGCGCGTTTTGCCTGGCAACTGGCTGAGCGTGGCCGCTCCATCCCGATCACTTCTCGCGGAGCTGGCACCGACCAAAGCGGCGGAGCAATTGGTTCTGGTATCGTGCTGTCATTCCCGGCGCATATGAACCGGATTGTTGAGTTCGATAGCAAAACGGGCAACGCTATCGTCGAGCCAGGTATTGTGTATGGCAAACTCCAGCAAGCCCTGGAAACACACGGCCGATTTTTGCCACCATATCCGGCGAGCTACGAGTATTCGACAGTCGGCGGTGCCGTGGCCAACAATTCTAGCGGCGAAAAAACAGTCAAGTACGGCGACACCAGCAATTATGTTCTGGGCCTGCGAGTTGTGCTCGCCAATGGTGAAATTATCGAAACGGGGCGACTGACCAAGCGCGAGCTCAGCAAAAAACTTGGACTATCGACGTTCGAAGGCGAAGTCTACCGCTCACTCGATACACTGATCGAAGAAAACCGCACCGTGGTCGATGGGCTGCGGCCAGCAACGACCAAAAACACCGCCGGCTATAATCTGGTCGATGTCAAACGCCCCGACGGGAGTTTTGACTTAACACCATTGTTTGTTGGTTCGCAGGGTACATTGGGTATTATCACCGAGGCGACCATATCCACTCGGCCATTCAACCCGGAGACGACACTTATTATCGCCGGGTTCGATGACCTGGGCAAAGCTCAACAAGCTATCATCCAGCTGCGAGCCATGTCCGATATGCCAAGTGCCATCGAAATGGTAGACGATAAACTGCTCGAAGCAGTCAGCCAAGTGAACCCTAACCAGCTGAAAGACGTCGTCGACAAGCCGTACTCGCGCATAACGCTGCTGGTTGAATTCGACGTCGCCAATGATCGCCAGCAAAAGCGGGCCGCAAAACAGGCAAGCAAAATCCTCGACAGCCTGGCAACCGGCCAGCGCATGGAGACCGAGCCACTCAGGCAGACTGATATCTGGAAAATCCGCCAGGCTTCGGGTACCCTGCTGGCCACGGCCACCGGACGTGCCAAGCCCGTGCCAGTTATCGATGATGGGATTGTGCCTGTTGAGCGGTTTGCCGAATATGTCGAGGCCGTCTATGCACTCTTCGAGCGCAACCACCTGCAGCCGGCAATCTGGGGGCACGCCGGTGACGCCAACCTACATCTACAACCTCATCTGGATCTGTCACAGGTTGGCGATCGACAAAAAGCCTTCAAGATAATGGATGAATATTATAAATTGCTCATTAGTCTCGGTGGGAGCACAAGCGGTCAACACAACGACGGCCGACTACGCGCACCATACCTAAAGCAACTGTACGGCGAAGTAGCCTATGGAGTGTTTCAGAAGGTGAAAAAGATCTTTGACCCTTACGACACGATGAACCCTGGCGTCAAGATGAATGTCACGCTCGATGACGTAAAACCTCTGGTCCGCCAGGATTATGATTACGCTCATTTGCACCAGCACTTACCGCGCAGCTAACCGCGACATTTCTAGCTAGCACATTTTGGGCGAATAGTTCCCGTCCGCGCTCACTGCACCGATAGAGCGGCTCTTTTGCGGGCTTCGTTCTTCATTCCAAACTGCATGCAACTAATAATCTCGCTGACGCAGCTTTACCTCTTGAGTTTTCAGGCCAAAACAGATAAGATAGCCTAGTTCTTTTACAATTTGCTTGCGCATTTTTGAGCGACAGGGAAAAGAGCAGCCGGACAAAATGTATTCCATTTTGCCCGCACGATGGGAAAAGCCGTAGGTTTTTCCCATGTTCCAAGCGGACGTGGCGGAATTGGTAGACGCGCTACTTTGAGGTGGTAGTCCTGCAAGGGGTGGAGGTTCAAGTCCTCTCGTCCGCACCAGAAGTAATGAGACACCCATGCGCGGCCCCGAACTAGTTCGGGGACCCTCCGGCTAGGGTTTCTCATCGCGCCGAGAAGCGGAATCAATCCGTTTCGCGGGCTGCTCATCCCGAGCTACTACCGATTTCATGTGATTTTGGCCGAACGGGAAAAGAGCAGGAACGGTTTGCCAATAGGCAAATTCGGGTATCCCGAAAGTTCCGATGAGAAAAAACGTAGTTTTGTCTCATTAGCGTGGGCGCTTAGCTCAGTTGGCTAGAGCACCTCGTTTACACCGAGGGGGTCGGGGGTTCGAGTCCCTCAGCGCCCACCAATCAAACAGTCCATCGCAAGATGGGCTTT
>JBBQTW010000046.1:0-5034 GCA_038234505.1 Saccharimonadales bacterium (SeqCode)
AACAGTACCGCTACAACGCCACCATTAGCGCCACCACATACCCGTTGACCAACGCCTGCAGCCATGCCATAGAAAGTTTTCAACATCACCAAGCTGAGCAAGCATCCGCATTCAAACTACTACTCGTAGCTTTCGTGGTAGGTGTTGGGCTCAACAACCTGCTTTTTCAACGCTGGTTGGTACCGTATGTGAAAGCCGCCGAAACAGCAACAGGTGGCCGGCTCAATGCTACAAATAGCATGGCCTTACTGCTTTTACGCGAGCCCTACGGCGTCACGATGCTGCAGCAAGCCTATAATTCGCCAACCGGCATGCCAGACGCGTTTGGCATGGACGTATTGATGCCATTACATAACCGCATACCCAAATACGAGAACACAGCCCTTCAGCACTTACTTAGTATTATTGCGGTAGCCATGATTGTTGGCCTACTGCTGTTTTTCGCTTTCATCTTCGTCGTGTCCCAGGGTTAGCGGAGCCTGAATACGTACCCCCCGAACTCTGTCACCTTATATTTTGCGGACGTAATCCATGATTGTGAGTGCATGCCCTAAGTGCTCAGATGTTTGAACCGAAGGAGTTAAGTCTAGCTCAACCATCTTGTCTACCAGTTCTTGACCATATTTATATGGTATAAACTTGTCGTGTTTGGATAAAACAACCTCGACTTCATGACCACGAAAAACATCTAGGTGCACTAGAGGCGCGAGTTCGGCCCAATCGGTCTGCAATTGGGCAAAAGTAGCCCCCTGTCTCTCGATAGCCTGCCGCAAGCGCTGGGTGCGCATGCCATCCCGCAGGCAGCGCAGAAGGTCCGTCCCTGGAACAACCATGCCAACCCTGTCAAACTTCTCTATCCCCTCTGATGCCATGGACATAGGGATGTTACCCAAGCTAAAGCCTAGCAAATTGACTGTCTTGTATGCGTTGCGTGCGGAAAGTTCATTAGCTCGATCGCCAGCCAGCGTGGACAAATGTCCAAATGCTGAAACAACAGATGTCGCGTCGTCGTTCAGTATGTCAGGACTTAGAGAGTACAGCAATACGTCTGAGCCTCTTCGATTGAGGCGGCTTGCCAATATTGAGAGGGCCAACTTAGGGAAATGCCAACCCCCAAATGCAACCGTCAGCGTATCCGATGCCTGATTTTCATGGGCTAATGAAAGCTGCTCAGTAGCAGCCTGCTCCGGGCGAAAATTGGGGTCAAACACTGGCTGCTTGAGCTGACCTACGGTTGAAAGAAATCTATCTATCATTGATTTAAAAATAGCCCGTCTGGCGGGTTATTTGGTTTAACGCTTGGTGAACTGGCGTTGCTTGCGGGCACCTTTGAGACCGAACTTCTTGCGTTCGCGTTCGCGGCTATCGCGGGTAAGCAGATCTGCGCGCTTGAGCGTAGATTTGAAATCTTCGTTCATGACGACAAATGCTTTGGCGATACCGAGCTGGACAGCCATAAGCTGGCCATCCGTGCCACCACCACTGACGTGGGCGCTGACATCGAACTTGCCGACGTTGTCGAGGACTTCGAACGGCTGCTGTAGCTTGGCAAGCAAGTACGTGCTGTCGGCGAAGTATTCGGCGGCTGGTTTGTCGTTGATGAGGATATTACCCTTGCCGGTCATCAGCCGGACACGAGCCGTGGCAGTCTTGCGGCGGCCGAGGGCGTAGAAATAGCTGGTTTTTTTGTCAGCCATGATTAGCTCACTTTCTCATAAGAATTATTGATAGCAACTACTTGCTCATAAATCAGATCCAATTTAGCGGTGCTCTGCTTTGTTGCGATGTTAACTGCATGGCCTTCAACAGCCGCAAACTCACCAGACGGCTGCGCAGAACGAATACGTGCCTGTGGGTCGACATACAAAACAGCTTCTATGAGATCGGCAACAATTTGACCTCGCTTGTCACGGATTGGGCCTTCAACAGGCTCCTCGGCATAGCGGCCGAGGACTTCGGCGCAGGACTCTGCGGAATACACATTGAAATTGTGGCCGGCTAGATATCCGAAATAACCAGGATTAGACATTATTTGTCACCCTTTACAGAGTAAACTTCTGGCTTCTGGGGAGCGTGCTTATGCTGATCGTCGGCGTAAATCTTTAGTCGAGCTAGGCGGTCATCGCGAAGTTTGTTGGTGGGTAGCATACCGCGGACGGCGTGCTCGATAACCTTGGTTGGGTCGCGGTCGAGCTGTTCCTGCAGGGTACGCTCACGTAGGCCCCCCGGGAAGCCGCTGTGGTGGTAGTACTTTTTGGTCGTGAGCTTGTCGCCGGTAACCGTGAGGTTGGCAGCGTTGATAACGACGACGAAGTCGCCGCAGTCGATGTGCTTGGTAAACATAGGCTTGGCCTTGCCGGTGAGCAAGGTGGCAATTTGAGTCGATAGACGGCCGAGGTTAGCCTCCGAGGCGTCGACTAGATACCATTTGCGGACAACATCAGCCGGTTTGGCGCTGTACGTTTTCTGTGACATTATTTTGCCTCCTTGGCTGCGGCCTTGGCAACTGGTTTCTTAGCCGCTGACTTGGTAGCCGTGGCTGGTTTGATGGCGGGCTTAGTAGGCGGGACCGCGGTGGCAGCAGCGGCTGATTTGGCAACCGGTGCGGCTTTTAGGTCGTCTACGAAGCTAACCCGGGCTAGCTGGGCGTTGTCACCGCGGCGGGTGCGGGTGCGCACGACGCGCAGGTGACCACTGTCGCGGGCGGTTAACTTTGGTGCAATTTCATCTACCAACTTGTGGGCGCTGGTGAGAGTGTGCAGACCATTGATAACCTGGCGGCGGTTGTGTAGATCACCTTTTTTTGCCTTGGTAATCAGCTTCTCGACATAAGGAACAATTTCCTTGGCCTTTGGCAGGGTGGTTTCGATAGTTTCGTATTTGACGAGCGAGTCAGCCAAGCCCTTCATGAGTGCTTCGCGCTGGTCGCGTTCGCGGCCGAATTTGCGGCCTTTATATCCGTGGCGGTGCATCTAGAGTTCCAGTTCCGCTAGCTTTTCTTTAACTTCGTCCAGGGCCTTGCTGCCGAAACCTTTGAGGTCGCGGAGTTCGGCGTCGTTCAGGGAAAACAGGTCCTTGATAGTGTGGATGTCGTTGTTGATGAGGGCGTTGGTAGTGCGCGCACTGAGGTTTAGGTCTTCGATGCTGGTGTTGAGCGCAGTTGGCTCGTCGCCGAGGCCACCATCGCTAACGGCACCGTTAGTGCTATCGGTGGTTGGGGCTGCAACGCGAGTCTTGCCAGCCAGGCTGGTGTACTGGTTGACCAGGATCGCCGAAGCTTCCTCGAAAGCGTCACTAGGGGTAATAGAACCGTCGGTGTCGACTGTCAGCAGGAGTTTATCGAGGTCGGTGGCTTGGCCAACACGAGTGTTCTCGACCTTGTAGCGGACACGCAGGACTGGGCTAAAGATCGCGTCCAGGGCGATGTAGTCACTCTGCTTCTTCGACGTGCCTTCTTCGATAGTGCGGTAGCCGCGGCCGATTTCGACGGTCAGGTCCATGGTGAAGTTAGCTTTGTCGTCGTCTATTGTTGCAATAACGTGTTCGGGATTAACAATTTCGACATCGGCGTTGGTCTGGATGTCCTTAGCAGTGACGGTTCCCTTGCCTTTTTTGACAATGCGCAGGTTCTGAACTTCGTCGCCGTAAACACGGAAACGAATGCTCTTGAGTGCCAGCATGATATCAACGACGTCTTCTTTGACGCCTTTGATAGTAGTGAACTCGTGGGTAGCACCTTCGATCTTAAAGCTGGTAATAGCCGCACCAGAGATGCTGCTCAGCAAAACACGGCGCAGGGAGTTACCCAGGGTCATACCATAGCCGCTGTGTAGTGGCTCGACAGCGAAGGTTGCGCTGTTGGCGGTGTGCTCGTCGACATTGACGAGGCCTGGTGTGTAAATGTGGTTTGACATTGTGGTTCTTGTATCCTCCCTTTAGCGTGAGTAGTATTCTACGATTAATTGCTCATTGATATCTGGTTCGGCGTCTTCACGTACCGGTAGGGCGGAAACGGTGAACTGGAACTTCTTGCGGTCGACTTTCAGCCAAGCTGGAACGGTAGCAGGAGCTGGACTGGTGTCGTCTAACTTCTTGAAATATTCGGTGTTCTGGGCGTGTGGGCGGGCTACCAGTAGGTCGCCGTCCTTAACGCGGATAGATGGTACATCGACACGAACACCGTTCATGGTGAAGTGACCGTGGGTCACCAGCTGGCGAGCAGCCCGGCGACTAGGGGCAAACCCAGCGCGGTAAACAGCGTTGTCGAGGCGGCGCTCCAACAGTAGCAACAGGGTTGCACCAGCCTGGCCTTGGCCACGACTAGCTTCTTTCATCAGGTTGCTAAACTGTTTTTCGAGGAGACCATACAGGCGCTTGACCTTCTGCTTCTCGCGTAGCTGCAAAGCGTACTGCGACTGTTTGCCGAGGCGCATGTTACGGCCGTGCTGACCAGGTTTTGTCGGGCGCTTGACGAGGGCTTTGTGAGCCTTCGGGTGCAAGGCATAGCCTTCGCGGCGAGACATTTTAACAATCGATTGGGTATCTCGTGCCATGGCTTAGATCCTCCGGGCTTTCTTCGGACGTACGCCACCGTGTGGCACGCCTGTCACGTCTTTGATAGATTCAACAGCGATGTCCATACCGGCCATAACGCGGACTGCGGCATCCCGGCCAAGCCCGACGCCTTTGATGAAGACATCGGCTTTGCTAAAGCCGTATTGCTGTTTGGCAGCAGTGGCGGCTTTTTCGGCAGCGACTTGGGCGGCGTAAGCAGTGCCCTTTTTGGAACCGCGGAAACCGCAGGCGCCAGCGCTGGAAGCTGTCAGGACGCCACCCTGGGCATCGGTAAAGGTAACAATAGTGTTGTTGAAGGTTGCCTGGACGTGAACTTGGCCATAGGCGACGCTGCGCTTAACTTTCTTGCGCTTGGGAGCGGTCGACTTGGCCTTGGTAGTAGTGGTTGTAGGTGTATCAGCCATAATATTACGTCTTCGACGCTACCTTCTTAGCGGTGCCACCAACAGTGACTTTTTT
>JBBQTW010000047.1:0-4875 GCA_038234505.1 Saccharimonadales bacterium (SeqCode)
AGTTCTAAGTCGTCGGCAATACCGCGGAACAGCGGCGCGTCCCACAGCATGTCGTCGGATATACCCGTCATGTTAGTGATAAAACTCGGCACATGTTGCTCCGGGTTTACCAACTGGCTAAACTTGCCCACAACCTTGCCATCCTCCACCCGCAGCGCCCCAATTTCGGTAATGCGCGAACTCAACGGGCTACCGCCCGTCGTCTCGATATCCAAAAACACCAATGGTCGCTGCATCATAGAATATCTATTATCGCGCAAAAACACGGCGCAGTAAAACCCGCGCCGTGTTATCCGCTACAACTGAACCTACCAGTTGAAAGTTTGGCCGAGTACCCAGACGGTGCCGGCGACTGCCAAAAAGAACAGTCCCAGGCCGACAGGCGAACCCCAGCTAAACCACGAGCCCCAGGCGCGCCAGTGCTTCATGTGGTCGTCGCGGAGCTTCTCGTATACTTTCATGTCTTCTTCTTTTACAGCCATGAATTTATCCCCTTCGAAGAGTCGGTTTGTAATACATCTATCCGGCAATCTGCTCGACCAGTTAGATTGCTGACACGAAGCCACTCGGAGTGGTGCAGATGTCGAGGCACGTTGTTCGCCTGAGTGGAGGGGCGGCGTGCTGGTACTGACGACCACGTTCAGACTTATTGAACCACCTGGCGACCAACTAGGCAAGCATAAGCTTGGCTGCTTGCTACAATACGATTATGAATAGGCAACTCAGCCGCGATGGCAGTGAACATGTGACCGACGAAGTAATTAATACCGCTACACACTTGGCGGCCGGTTGCTTTGCGCTGCTGGGCACGGTATTACTGGTGGCCCGGGCACTGCAACAGAGTAAATACCTGGCCGCTGCCGCTTTTCTAATCTACGGGCTGTCACTACTCACTTTATTTACATTCAGTACCCTCCACCACGGCCTGAACGCCAGTGAGAAAGTCAGCCGGGTGCTCCGGACGTTCGATTACCTATCAATCTTTGGCCTGATAGGCGGTACGGTCACGCCGGTGGCCGTCGTGCTGTATCCAAATGTCTACGGCTGGTCGGTGCTGGCGGTGGTATGGGCAATTATCGGACTGGGTATTACGCTGCGGGCAACTTTTTCGACGCTGCCCAAATACGTCACGAGCACGCTTTTCATCGTGCTCGGTTGGCTGCCAGCACTATTAGTGATTATCGGCGGCGCGAGCTTGGCGCCCGGAGCAATTTTCTTACTAGCCCTAGGGGGTTTGCTCTACACTGGCGGACTGGTATTGTTTGCGCTGGAGTGGCCCAATCCTATCCCAGGTAAATTCGGCTTCCACGAAATCTGGCATATCATCGTCGCGCTAGCGGCGCTGAGCCACTACCTATTTATGTACCTATACGTACTCCCAAGATAAATCTGCAGAGGTCGCCTGCGAGTGCGGAATAGATGCTATGCTTATGCTTAATGAAATCAAACTTGCTCAAGACCAAAAAAACGAACGGGGTAGCCATTTCGTGGCTACTTCGGATTGGTTTGGCCGCAGTGTTTCTGTACGCGGCCGTAGACGCATTTCGCGAACCACAAGCCTGGATTTTCTATGTGCCACACTTCACGACCCACTTCATAAGTGCAAAAACTTCATTGGATGCTATCTCTGTCGCGCAAATAGTCTTGGCTGTCGGGCTACTCGTCGGCAAATACTTACGCGTCCTAGCAGTAATATCTGTAGCGCTCCTAGGCGGCATTGTCATCTTCAATCTAAACACGCTACTCCTAACCTTCCGCGACATCGGTCTACTCTTCATGGCCTTAGCCCTTTTCTTCGTCGAAGAGAAGTAACTACTCGCAAGGGCTAGCGGATAACGTTGGCGATTCTAGGGACTAGTTGGTTATTGAAGACGCTGGGAATTATCTCGTCGGCAGTTGGGGTTTCTACTAGGCTGGCGATGACTTCGGCCGCGGCGATTTTGTGCTCGTCTGTGATTTGGTGGATTCGGTTGTCCAGTGCGCCGAGGAAGATACCGTGGAAGTCCAGGTCGTTGTTCACTTTGTTCGTGTAGTCGCTACTGCCTGTGGCTACCACCGCCGCGCCGGCGGCCTTGGCATCGGCTGGCGTAATCTCTGGGTCGGGGTTCGCCAGCGCAAAAATAATCGGGTCCTTCGCCATGGTGCGCACCATATCTTGGGTGAGCAAGCCAGCGGACGACACGCCGATAAATACGTCGGCGTCTTTTACGGCATCGGCCAGCGAGCCCGACACATTGTCCTTGTTCGTGAACTTCAGCAGCCGCTGCTTGGACTCGTTCAGGTCATCCCGGTCAGCACTAATTATTCCTTTGCTATCGACGGCCACCAGGTGCGGGCTGGCATATTTGTCCAGCAGCTTGGCGATAGCGACGCCAGCCGCACCGGCACCGACGATAGCAATTTTGCAATCTTTCAATTGCCGGCCAGTAAGCTTGCAGGCGTTTATCAGACCAGCCAGCGTTATGGTGGCGGTGCCGTGCTGGTCGTCGTGCATAACTGGGATTGGCAGCTCGGCTGCCAGGCGCTCTTCGACTTCAAAGCAGATGGGGGCGGCAATATCCTCGAGGTTAATTGCGCCAAAACTTGGGGCAATAGCTTTGACAGTGGCGACAATTTCGTCAGCGGATTTTGCGTTCAGTACAATCGGTACGCTATCGATATTGGCAAAGTGCTTGAACAGCAGCGACTTGCCCTCCATGACGGGCATTGCGGCCTCGGGGCCGATATCACCCAGGCCGAGCACGGCCGAACCATTTGATATCACGGCGACTAGGTTGTTGGTCCAAGTGTATTCAGCCAGTTTGGATTTGTCTGCCGCGATTTCTTTGCTGATAGCCGCCACACCCGGTGAGTAGTACGCGCTGAGCTTGGCGCGGTCGAGTTCATCGGTATCACGCAGGGTAATCGTAATCTTGCCTTTGTATTTTTTGTGTAGTTCGCGAGCAAGTTCGTCAGGAGTCATCGCAACAGTATAGCGCGAAATTCGAGCAATAGCCTGTGGACATAACTACAACTAGGTAGGTGTTTACTAAGCACAGCAGCGGGACTATACTCCAAATAAATTGAGAGCGAGACCATGACAGCAGAGTTATCGGAACAAACAGCAGAAATAGAAGTAGAGATACCGGACGAAACCTTCATACTGGATGCACAGGGGACTGCCTGGCGTGGCAGCGTAGCATGTAGAGGTGCTACAGACGAAGACATGTGCTTTGATGTAAAACTCAAGGGTAGGGGCACGAAACCTTCGCCACCAGAAGCAGCAGCAATTATTAAATATTGCGTCACATGCCCAGTCCGCGAAGAGTGTTTGAGGGACGCAGTATTTACGAACGTGAAGCATGGGATACGCGGTGGTATGACAACTAAACAGAGAACAGCACTGGCAAAAACAGTCGATAAGGATACCAAGGTGACGAGTATAGGTGCCTGGAATGAGGCGATTGATCAAGCTCTTGAGTCTTCGGTTGAAGTTAATACGACTGCTCGAGCAATAAAACGAGCATACCGCTATACGAGAGCCGAAGATTGCAGAAGAGCGCTACTGTCTCATCTGTCAGACCAGCCCGAAGGCTCAATGAACGGTTTTACAGGTAAACAGTCGTATGACAGGCTCGCGGGATTATTGCAAGTATCTCCTTCATCTATAAAAAAAGTTATGAGTGCGCTCATATCCGAGGGCAAAATCGTCAAAACGAAAAATAATGAGGATGTGCCAATTCTACGCCTAGCCGCCTAAAGGGCAGCTTTGTTATCCAGTGATTGCCAGATGTACCAACTGGCTACCGATTCGTAGGGGTGCCAATTGTTTTTAGTGGCAATACCCGTGACTTCGGCCGGAGTTGGAATATTACTTAACTTGTAAAGTTTGGACACGCCGTTGCGTATTCCGAGGTCACCGACGGGCAAGACATCTAACCGGCCCATGCAGAACATTAGGAACATGTGCACTGTCCATTCGCCGATGCCTTTGACGGGAATTAATTCGCCGATAATTTCTTCGTTTGTCAGGCTGTCCAGATGGTCGAACTTTACCTTGCCATCAACGATATGCTGGGCCAAGTCGATCACGTATGCCCCTTTGGCCCGCGAGAAGCCAAGCCCACGAAGCGTTTCGACGTCGGTAGTGAGTATTTGCTCGGCCGATGGGAATTCTCCGCCAAACAAGTCGCGAAAGCGGCCCTCGATGGCTCGGGCAGCGTGAACGCTCAGCTGCTGACTGATAATACTGTCCACCAGTTCCTGATAGTAATTTTGGTGCGGTTTAATATCGCACAACCCATACGCCGCAATCACCGGGGCTAGCACTGGGTCGGCTTGGCTCAGATAGGCGGCCGCTTCTCGCATGACACTTTCGGTACTCATGACATCATTGTAAGGCCACGTGAACAAAAAACTTAGGAGATATTTCCTAGACAGCAATAATCTGGTGTAGTAGGGTAAACTAATGAAACAGATAGAGGACGGCGGTATGACGGCTGCCGAAGCGCAAAACCCCAGCCGGCGCAAGTGGTGGGTGGCGGCCCGCCCGACAAACGGGCTAGGGAAGGTCGAGACGAAACGCCAGGCAACTCAATTGAGCCCCAGAACCATCGGGGCAGCCCTGCTCGTAATTGTTGGCGTCGCTACTGTCGCTAGTCGTACAGAACCCGGCCGGGATTTTTGGCAAACTGAGTGGGCGGCTTTTCAAACTCCGGGAGGTCGCTACGCTGCCGTCGATACAACTTCTGTGCCGCCGCGCAGCAATATTTGTCGCCTGCCGTCGGACCAACAGCTCCAGCGCAGCTATTCGGACGAGTATCTTGCGGCTCAGTTACAAATCGGTGTGGGACGGGCTCGAAACCTCTATGCGATGAATGTGCACTGTGACTCAGT
>JBBQTW010000048.1:0-4728 GCA_038234505.1 Saccharimonadales bacterium (SeqCode)
TACACCATAAACGGCAACAAGGCGACGGTAACCTTCAATGTTGTGGGCAATAACTGTGAGCTACCCGTTACGATGGTCGTCTGGAAAGCCCCCAATGGCACCGACGGCAAGCCATACTCGGAGCAGACATTGTTCTACCACACTACCGGCACGTTCAAAGAAGGCCAACATCAGATGACCGCAACGTTACCAGGGTGTTATTTCCAAGTTGACACCGTTACCGGTACCAAGCTTACTGGTTCGACCGGACAAGCCTTTAACTACTCCACTCGACAGGTTGCCTACATGCACGGTGGCAACAAAAGCTGCCAGTCCACACCAACACCTCCAGTAAAAATTCAGGTTTGTGACCTACTCAGTCACGAGATTGTGACCATCGACAAAGCCGACTTCGATGCAACAAAGTACAGCCACAATACTGACAACTGTGTTCCAACAACCGTAACAACGCCCCCGCCAACGACAACGCCGACACCGCCAACACCAGTTGTCGAAACTGCCAGTGTTACATCGCTCCCCAACACTGGACCTGGTGCTATCCTGCTAATCTTCGCGCTCGCACTCGCTGGTGGCTATATCTTCCATGTCACGCACCATCACCGCCAACGTCGTGCCGCTCATGCGCACGCTGGAGGCCATACGTCGCACCCCGCCCGTCGTGCTCGCGCCAAGAAGCGCTAACCAGCCCAACCTGGAGCTCCTCGGTACACGCGCAATCGGCGCTGCATACCGAGGACGCCCCGCCACTCGCACTTTTCTAGCGGTATTCCAAGGATGCCTCCAGATATATCAAGAAGGAGCCGCCGTAGCCTCTAAGTGAACTTCGGAAAAAGAGCTGGGCAACAACCAAGCACATCAACTCAACACTGCACCGCGGCAGCTGTAATAAAATTCGCAGCCATATAAACTGCCAATCACTACACTGTCCAGTATTCATTGCGTATTCGTAATGTCACACTACTAAGCTATGAACGAAAGGTCCGATGATGGGCATCAGCGATGATATGAAAAAGAATGCCGACAAGGCCGCTCAGGAATTTGCCGAAAAGCAAAAAATCAAAGCCGCCGAGAAGAAGAACGGCAAAAAATAGTCCGCTAAGCGGTTGCGACTGAAGTTGCCGCAGTTGTAATGAGGCAAATCAATGTCAACGTTGGCAAGATTCTGGGGTGTTTAACGATAAATGGCATATTTATTTTTGTACTGACAGCTACAAGTATGCACGCCGCATAAGCACTTTGCAAGCTTAGAGTTGAGCGGGCGTACTATATTGACGCTGTAAATACACTTCGTAAACACTGCTACTAGCGCACTGCTCGGCAGACTGACAGGTGCTACCATCGAAATGACTGTAGGTGAAAAATACTTGCTCTTTGCGGTCTAGGTCGGTGCCGCTAACATTCTGCGGCTGATCGTGAACCGGATACCCGGTGTAATACGTCAGCCGTGTCAGCGGGTGGTTAAGTGCAAATGGCTGGAAAGCGGCGGTTGTAAGCCGGCCAACAGCCAAGTGGTCACTGTGGTCGGGATAAGTTTCGCTGGCATTTTGCGGCAACTGCGTATGCAGTGTATCTGGGGAATAGACATTGATAAGCGCACGGATAGCATCCCGCAATTGATCGTAGCTATAGCGCGACTGCCCGTCTACCGAGCTAATCGATGCTATAGTCCCCGACCCGAGTTTGGCCAGGCCCTCGTCTGTCGAACTGGCAAAACCCTGACCATTAACATTGCCGTCGGGTAAGTGCATAAATACTAGGGTGAGGCGCGAGTTACGGGCGGGGCTGGCAATAGTCACGAACTCGTGCGGCGCAATCTTCACCGTCTGCTGCAGCCATACATTTGGTACGCCAGCCAGCTTGGCATAGGCCGCTTCGGAGCCTTGCTCTCGGCCAAGCCAATAAAATTTGCTGCTGCCAGCGTCACCAGCCGTAACATACACCGTGCGTACGCATTGCCCGGCACCGACCGCGTGTTCGAGGTCTGGACTCATAAACAGCAAATCGTCATCCTCGTGGGCCACTATTTGCATAAGCGTTTGGCCCGTCGGACAATCAACATCTAACAATTTGTCAACAGCTATCGGTGTCACCACTGACGCCTGGCCACCCCGGGCTACTGCCATCGGTTGCGAGATTGGCTTAAAATTATTGGCGCCGTGATCATAAAACAATACGACTTCTTTTGGCTGATCCGTACTCCCGGCTATGACAGTTATGGCGTTGGGCTGCCCATACTGTTTGGTGACCTGGGCTAAACTACATGCCGGGAAACTGGCAGTGCCACCATCCAGACTGAGCAAGTAAGCAAAACTGCTGTGCTGCATATCGAGCCGCCAGGCACGACTACTCAAATCTGTTCGCGGCGTGGTGCAATCACTGAGCGGCAGTACCGTCTGCGGATGGTCAACCTGTACTTTTATCGGCAATACCCGCCAGTAGTCACCTAGTAGCAGAGCGGTTTTGTGACTGCGAAGCACTTGCGCAACCAGCATATTGCGAGCTTGGTCGCGGCCCAGTGCATCACGATTGAGCTGATAGTTATGGACGGCGAAATAACTGCCAGCCAGGCAGCCTACTAGCAATACGCCGCCCATCGTCATGACACTCAGCGATCGCCACAGCCGGCTCCGGCTGTACACTGCGAGGCACACGAACAGCGCAAACATAGTAATTGTCAGGTAGCGGCTGTCGACGACATAGTAGTGCTTGGTGACGGCAAATGACACCAGCGACACGACGCTACTGGATACAAGCATAATTGCTAGCCCCAATCCGACACCGCTGACTTCTTCTAGGGGCTTTTTTGACCGTGGGCTCAGCTTGCGATACGCAAAACTGGACCGCAACACCCAGAAGACCACATATGCACAAAATGCTAGCAGCATCAGGTTTACCAGATAAGCCGGCAGGCTCGCCGACACCAACTCAGCTCGAAATGCCCCTGGAACTTCATGCAGCGTCAGGACGCCATGTGCCGGATTGGCACCAAAATTCGTGAATACTGCCAATACACCATATATGGCACCCAACGCCAGATTGTGCGGGCTCGTCGTGACTGCGTACGGTCCCACCCCGGCCTGACTACTAATGCCGGTGATGCTGTGGTGTTGCACGCCAATAAGCGTTATTGTGGCCATCACGGCACCAGCGACAGTCGCCACCAACCAGCACACAGCCATAGTTCGTAGTGCCTGGCGCTTAGTTAGGGCGTAAACTGCCAGCATAACGACCGAGCCACCGAGCGCCAGCGACAAGAACAGTTTGTCACTGGCAAACAATGCGCCCAAAGCAATGCTCGCAAAAACCAGCTGCCAACAGCGCCAGAGCTTAGCCCGAGCCACCAAGACCAACGCAAACATGTACACTAAGTATTCAAGGTTACGCGTCGTCAACATCGCCAGATTGGTCGGCAGCAGCGCACCAGGGTACGGCACAGCTGGAACTAGCAGGAGAGCCGAGGCTAGCCCTAGATATATAGTGCCCACCATGACTGGGCGCCGTTCGATACGGCGCAATAGGTATGCCAAGCCGGCGACAGTCAGCAGCGTCACGAAAACAGTGGTCAGTTCGAAGCTGGAAATATTTATACCAATAATACTCTGCAGCCAAAACAGAGGCCACTTCAATAGGAACGTGTGCTGGCCCGGAAATGTTGCTTGGTGAAAAGTCCGTGCCGACTCGAACAGATAGCTATCCGATAATTGGTCGGCATTATTGTTTTGGAGTCGCGCGCCTAGGGTCGCCCAGAGTAATGTGGTCAAAAACAGAATAGCCAGTGAGCCGAGTAGATAAAAACGCTTCATGGTTCGCGTGACTGTCAGGCGCTTCAGCGACACATCGGGATCAGGCCCCAGGGTTGGGACCCGTCGCAGCTGCGGAACTTTCGGGAATACAATGTTATGCAGCGAAGTATTGGCCTTGGTATGCTTGGCCGACGCCTTCATATTGGGTTTAGTATACAGGGTTGTCGGTAGACTTAAAAATACGTGTTCGATAGAGGTAGAAGTTCCACAGTGTTGTGACGGCAATGGCGATTGTCCTCGTTACCACCGTCGGTAGAATGTGATCTAGCAAACGAGTCAGCAGCAGCGTGAATGCTAGGTTCCAGGCCACCAAGGCGCAGGTAGCTAGCAATTGCGGTATAACTACCCTGTGATGGACCCGTTTATCACCAAATGTAACAAATTTCTGGAACAAAAATGCCAGCAGCGTTCCGAGACAATAACTAATCGTCACCGCCGCAACCGCCGAAGCTCCCTGCGCCTGCGCAATTACGATAACTGCTATCTCGAATACATAAACGCTACCACCGACAATTAGGTAGCGTACAAGCGGGCGATTCAATAGCTGGTTAATTGTGATTGGCATATCTAGACGCGGACTGATTTGCTTTCGTCAATGATATACAGTGGTCGACCCTGTGACTCAGCATGGATATGTGACAAATATAGTCCAATTATCCCCTGCGACAAAAGAACAATGCCTATGAGAAACAGCGTCAAAACCTCCAGGTAGGCCCCACCGGTTGCATGCAAGCCGGCCGGGTCACCAGTCAGGCCATTGGCAACCATAAATAACCCGATCAACGTCGCTAATGGCAAGACGATCGCCCCGATATACGCCGTGACGTAGAGAGGTGTAACGCTCAGCGAAATCACGCTGTCGATGCCGAGCTTGAACAACTTGCGCCGGCTGTAAGTAGCCTGGCCAGCGAGCCGCTTGTTGGCA
>JBBQTW010000049.1:0-4684 GCA_038234505.1 Saccharimonadales bacterium (SeqCode)
GTTCGCCTGCCTCGTTAGTCCAGATATCGTCCACGGCGCCGAAGACGTGCAAATTAGTTGGCTTGTGCAGTGCAACTAACCCCGTAAAGTTATAACGCCACTGGTCGAGGTCGGCATGCGCAAACGGTACGATACCAGTCAATTTATTGGCTGTCATGATGGGGTGCGGCGTGCCGGCCGCGCGGTGGACATCGAACTCTTTTTTAAACAGTTCGTCGATAGTCTTGTTGATATTGAAAGGTGGACTGGAGGGGCGTGTAATTTTGAGTCGTACGTCCAGCCAGAAACAGCGCGGACACTGCATAAACAGCTCAATCTTGCTGCGGCTGACCTTAAAAGGTGCTGCTTGCCCCGGCTGATACGGCTTGGAGCGCTCTCGGAAATAATTATTCGCCATAGTGCTAGCTAGTATAGCAGCCGTGGTTGACTAGCTTTTGGCGTCCTGGAGTGCATTCAATATCTCGGCTGGGCTAGCGGCCATAACGTCGGGAGAGTGGTCGTGCAGGATAGCTGCGTTGTTGTAGCCCCATGTAACAGCAATCACTTTAATGCTATTCTTTTTCGCGGCTTCGATATCACGCACCTCGTCGCCAATATAATAGGTGTTGGTGTGGTCTACTCGAGTTCGCCTCAGCATGGTGCGCAGCAATTTTGTCTTGCCAAAAATACCAGCACTGCCGTACAGCCGGACAAATTCGGTGTCCAACTTGTGCTGCTTGAGGAAAATGCGGATATTCTGAGTACTATTACTGCTCACAACATATAGCGTGTGCCCATCGGCTCGTAATTGCCGGATGGTTTCGGCGATACCGGGGAAAATCGGTATTGTCTTCATGCGGCGACGCATGCGGGAGCGGCCACGCGCCAGCAGCAGCGGTGCTTTCCACGGCACTATCCGTAGCTCGGCACCTACCCGCAGCAGCGACATGCCTCGTAAACGCTCAACCTCTTCGGGCGTCATCGGCTTACCGCCGCGCAACAACTCTTCGAATATCGCTATAGTCGCCGGCAAACTATCGGCAATCGTGCCGTCAAAATCGAATATTATATTGGCCATCAATCGAGTGTAGCATGAGTCCGAGGGTCTGGTGCGGCAGCCGGGTCAAAGCCATAGCGAAGATGGGCGGCACGCAATATTCCTTCGAACTGTGTGGTCAACTCACTGACCTGCCCGGCCACCATCGGCTCTATCGGGTACGAATCAATTTCTTCCTGGCGAATAATACAGCCGCCGTCCAACATAACAGCACCATACCGCCTGTAGCGAGCAGTGAGCGGCTGCTCAACCAAAAACTCGTGGTCTACTGCTTCGAAGGTACGTTGATCGTTGCTGTCGATACCCGTAAATTGTGCCTGACCAGTTACCACCGTCCAACCATCTAGTTCTCGAGCGATTGTTGTTTGGATAATGTCTCGCCGTTGCTGCCTGCTGAATTGCGCTTGCTGCAGTATATCTACAAAGGTGAATTCGTAGCCTTGCAGGCTAGCCGGTGTCTGCTCCGGCAAGCCACCGGCAAATAACCAGATACCTTTCGCTGCCATCTGTAACCGGGCCATTTGAGCCTCGCTTGCTGGTCCAGTCGCCTCTAACGCTGCCGGTCTTAGTGACCCCGTTTCATGTCTGGTCGAATTTTTTTTTCGAAACATTTACTCATATTTTATCATGCTCATGTTTGCAATGTAAGATGTGTCAGTTAGATTTTTAACACAGTATAGCTGGCTAGCAACTAGAATGAACCTATGCAACAAGCAACACTCGGCGGTGGCTGTTATTGGTGTCTGGAAGCGTTTTATCAACGTATCAAGGGCGTCGAATCCGTGGTGTCAGGCTATAGCGGTGGCGATTTCGACAATCCTACGTCCGACGATGTGTACGCCGGTGGCACGGGCCACGCCGAGGTCGTCCAGATTACCTTTGACCCAAATATAATTACCTATCGAGATATCCTCGAAATATTTTTCGTGATGCATGACCCAACCACACTGAACCGTCAGGGCAATGACGTCGGGGAAATTTACCGCTCAGTCATCTACTACCATGATGACGAGCAAAAAAAGACGGCCGAGGGCATGATTGCTGTTTTCGCGCCAACACTGTACAAAGATCCAATCGTGACTGAGCTAGCCGCGTTCGACAAATTTTGGCCAGCGGACGAAAATATGCAAGATTACTTCAATCGTAACCCCAATGCCGGCTACTGCCAGGTGGTTATCGATCCAAAAATCCAAAAACTACGTCAGAAATTCGCCGCCAGACTCAAAAAAGACACCTGAGGATTATTCTGTAATCTGCACCTGCGTTTTGTCGAACGCCAGGTAGCCGGTAAAATCTTTACCAACTCGGTCGATACCACTCGGCATCGGCTGTTCGTAACTCCAGGCTGCATCGTGGGCGCCATCGACATTCCAGTATTGGCAGACACCCTTCCAGGGGCAGGTGTATGGCGTGGGGCTTTTTTCATATAAATCTTTTTGGGCGCTGGCGGGTGGAAAATACCAATTGCCCTCTATATATATTAGGTCGGCTTTGTCGGCCTCGGCGATAATTTTGTCATTTAGCAGTACTTGCATGGGTTCCCTTCTGTTTAGACTTCTTATTTTGACTGATTATTAAGTCTGGCGCAATCAGCTGGGCCAGATAGCGCGCACTCCGCGCCGACAAACCGTGGTTCTGGGTTGTTTGGTAAAACCGTATGTGCGTGTTGTGGGCTAGCATGCGCTTCAGGTCGGCCCGCGACACCGCCATATCCAGGCGACCGTGGACGATGTCGGTCTGGATAGCGATGTCTTTCAGCTCATCAAAACAGGTCTGGGCGATAATTGTATTGCGCAGGCTGCGTTCTATCGGCAGCCACGCCTGTTCGCTGTCCAAAAATTTTGTCCAGTTGCGCGATATCCGGGCCACCACCCGGGCCGTTGTCAGCCGCCCGGGTGGATTAGCAGCTATCCGCTCGTAAATGCCAAAATAAAACTTCCTGCGCCGAGCATGCGTTTTAAACTCCGGTACGTCACCGTACAGCGGTGGTTCGTACAGCAGCAGATTAGATATCTTGCCAGGCGTCATGTGCGCAAACCGACTCGCCACCAGGCAGCCCATCGAGTGGCCGACCAAAATATACTGCTTAATTCCCTGTTTTCGCAGTAATTTAGCCACTGCTCGTGCTTGGTCGTCGGTAGTGTATTTAATAAACGATGGCCTCGGCGACTGACCGTGCCCCAACAAATCCGGCACAACAACCGTACACTTCGCCGCTGGCAACAAATCAATAAGTGGCCGCCAGAACGAGCCGTCGCTAGTGATGCCATGCAGCAAAACCACCGCCTGCGGCCCCTGGCCAAAGCGCTGGAAATACAAGTTAAACGGCCGCCGCAACCGACCATGCCAAAGCTTATCAAACATAGCTATTAGTATATCGCGTTAACTGGTTCGGGCAGCTTTGAGTAGACGGGCGAACCAGAGTAGTTCGTCGAAGAGTTTGCCAAGTGACTTGGCGTAGCGGTCGCGAAACTCGTCTTTTATCTGCCCCTGCTCATCGAAAATATTCTGGACATATGGGAAGTACACGTCCCAGCTGAGCGCCACAAGGCCGGTTTCACGCACGGCAGTCAGCAAGCTTTCGACAGCGCGTACGCCGCCCCAGTTGCCGTTGCTGGCACCGGCAAACGCCACTGGCTTGTGATTGTACAACGACAGCTCGCTGTCTAGCATTCGCTTCAGGCTGCCAGGGAAACTGTGATTGTACTCTGGCGTGACGATAAAAAACGCATCAGCTTTGGTAACGATTTCGGTGTAGCGTGGATCCTTGCCCTCTGGGTCGTTGCCGTCTCCTGGAAAATTAAAATCCTTCGGGTCCACAAATATCACCTCCACATCCGGCATCTGGCTCGCAAAGTCAGCAATATAGTGCGCCGCCTTGATAGATTCGCGCTGCACCCGCGTGGTGCCGCCCAGTACTGCTAGTGTTATCCGTTCTGCCATCTACCTCCAGCATACAGCGTGCCAGCCGTTCTGTATACGCAGCTATTGATATCAATCACATTGCTTGATATTGGAAGGTTGCAGCGTTACGCTTGAGCTATCAACATAAGTGGAGGTGCCCCATCATGGTGGCCAAATCAACTGGTGCGGGACTAGAATCAAAATTAGCGGAGGTATTCGTCGACAAAGCGCCGAAGCTCCCGGCTGGTGGTAAAAAAGTTATTGTCGAGTGGGCCCCCTGGGTATCGCTGGTGGTCGGCGTATTTACGTTGTTATCGGCCTGGACGCTGTGGCACTGGGCCCATGTCGCCAATGGTGTGCTGAGCTATGCCCATGATCTCTGCAACGCCTATGGCAGCTACACAACCGGCGATGCCTGCAGCAACATCAGCAGCACTCGACTTTCGCTCGGCGTCTGGCTGGCGATAATTGTGCTCGTCGTCGAGGGCGTCCTGTACCTGCTGGCCTTCCCAGGATTGCGCGACCGCGCGCGCCAAGGTTGGAAGTACCTGTACTATGGCGCACTCGTAAACGTCGCCTACGCTGTTGTCAGCCTATTCACCGGCTACGACGCAGCGGGCCACTTCATTGGTGCCGTTATCGGCAGTGCTATCGGCTTCTGGTTCCTGTTCCAAATCCGCGACGCCTATGGTGCGGCCAAATCCCCAACTGCCCACGTACCGACCACCCCCGCGGAGTAATCAG
>JBBQTW010000050.1:0-4680 GCA_038234505.1 Saccharimonadales bacterium (SeqCode)
ATGTAGCTGCGGCTGCGGTGTGAACGAATAGTTTTGCGAGCGGTGGCAAATGCGCCGTGGGTTACGGATTTCATGATTTGCTCGCTTTCTTCGTGCTTTTTGCTGGGCGGCCTCGCTTGGCTGCCGGTTTGCGCTTACGGCTCTTGCGCTCCTTATCGGGCCGGGCTTTCATGAGCGCCGACACGCCAGCCAAATCATCTTCTTCTGTCATTTTCTGGATGTTATACATGCCGCGGCGGGCAGTAGCTGCAACTTGGCCAATTGCCGTAGCTTCATCGTGGATAACGGCGCCGTCGTGCATATAGACTACGCGGGTAGCATAGCGGGTAAGTTCTGGATTGTGCGTCACAAAAATAATCGTATTACCCATCTTATGAATTTCACTCAGCAGCTCCATAACGAGGCGCGAGCCGTTACTGTCGAGGTTACCCGTTGGTTCGTCGGCAATAATCAGCTTTGGGTTGTTCACGAGTGCTCGGGCAATCGCCACCGACTGCACCTGGCCACCGCTCAGCTGGCCGGGCAGGAAATATTCGCGCTGTTGCATCCCGACACGCTCCAGAATAGCGCTGGCTTGTTTAAGCCGGCGAGTGTTGCTCATGTTTTTGTACGTCAGCGGCAGGGCAACGTTCTCGAGTGCTGTCAGTCGAGATAACAAATTGAATGACTGGAATATAAAGCCGATGGTATCTCGCCGAATTTTTGCTGCCGTATTGGGGCGCAACCGCGATACATGGCGACCGTTTAGCCGATAATCGCCATACGTTGGGCGGTCCAGCAGGCCTATCAAATTCATCAATGTCGATTTGCCACAACCACTCGGGCCCATGACCGCCACGAACTCGCCCTCTTCTATGGTCAGGCTTACTTCGTCGAGCGCTAGGGTAGTGGCATCGCCGAAGCCGTACAGTTTACTGACGTCTTTTAGTTCGATAACTGGCATCTACCCAGTGTAAACCTGTATTTGCACCATCTGCAAGGTGTTTCTGTAGTAATTTTAGGTGTCCGATTTGCTATAATTTCCTGAGACCCATTACTATTCCAGCCATGGAAGCACAAAGGGAAAAGAGCAGCCCGAAAAAATCTATTCGATTTTGCCGGCGCGATGAGAAAAACCGTAGGTTTGTCTCATGCAGCGCGGAGAGGTGTCCGAGTGGCCGAAGGAGCACGCTTGGAAAGCGTGTATGCGAGCAATCGTATCGCGGGTTCGAATCCCGCTCTCTCCGCCAGAATTCTTACAGAGCTTTCAGCCAACATCACGCTATACTTTTTTTATGAAGATAACCAAACTAGCCCACGCGTGCCTCGATATCAGCCTGGATGGCAGCCGGCTTATTATTGACCCAGGCATGTTTACTGACCCATTGACGGATTACAGCGGCATCGCAGCTGTCGTTGTTACACATGTGCATCAGGACCATTTGGACGAATCAAAGATACTCAAAATAGTCCAGCAAAATCCGAGCCTGATTATCTATTGTACGCAGCAGGTCGCCGACAAGCTCAGCGAGGACTGGAAAATCACCGTACCTGAAGTTGGTGTCGAATATACTACCGGGCCGTTCAAGCTTGAATTTTTCGGTGGCAAGCATGCTGTGATGCTAGATGACAAGCCGCAGGACGAAAACATCGGGGTGCTCGTGAGCGATACGCTGTACTACCCGGGAGACTCGTTGACGCCGTGCCCCAAGCCGCACAGCATCCTGGCTGCACCGTCTACCGCACCATGGCTCAAAATGAACGAAGCCGCTAACTTCATGACCCAGGACCGCGCCGTGCAGGTTTTCCCGACCCACAATGCTATTACCATCCCCGCCATCAACCAGATGACATCACAAACTCTCGGCGGGGTCGCTGAGGCAAATGGCCAAAAGTTTCACGACCTGCAGCCCGGCGAGTCTATCGAAGTATAATTAGCCGATTTTGGTGCCAACAGCCTCGCCGTTGACAACTTTTTGGATATTGCCCGCTGCCAGGGCATCGAAGACAATAACCGGCAGCTCGTATTCCATGGCCAGTCCTAGCGCGGCCTTGTCCATCACTTTTATAGCTTCGTCGCTAACAGCGTCCTGGAAACTCAGGTGGTCGACCTTGCGCGCGTCAGGGAACTGAGCCGGGTCCTTATCGTATACGCCGTCGACCTTGGTAGCTTTGAGCACGACATCGCACTCTAGCTCTAGTGCAAGCGAGAGGGCAGCAGTGTCGGTCGTAAGGTAAGGTCGGCCTATACCCCCGGCAACAATCACCACATGACCCTTCCTGAGGTCACTAATCGCCCGCCGGTGGGTGAATTGATCAGCAATCTGATCCGATTTTATGTTCGTGAGTGCCCTGGCACTCACGCCTTTACCATTGAAGATGTCAGAGAGAGCAATACCATTCATCATCGTTGCCAACATACCGATGTTATCGGCTGTAACCCGACCAATCCCATGGCCAGCCAGCTGGGCGCCGCGGGCATAGTTGCCACCGCCGACCATTACCACCACTTGCGTTCCAGCTTCGACAACTTTTTTCAACTCCTGGCCTATCCAGGCCGCCAACTCAGCATCGATACCGCCATCAAACTTCCCAGACAGCTGCTCCCCAGATAACTTCAGTAGCACACGCTTGTACATTGAAGTTTAGTATACCATGTACCGTCTTATCTACAGGGGTGTATACTGGTGTGATGAAGATTTATTCGTGGAATGTTAACGGCATCCGGGCCGTACTCAAAAAAGACATGTTTTTGCCGTTTATTGCCGCCGAGCAGCCCGATATTTTGTGCCTCCAGGAGACTAAAGCCAAACAGGAGCAGGTAGAGTTCGACCTGCCGGGTTACAACCAATTTTGGTACAGCGCCGAGCGCCCTGGTTACAGCGGTACGGCCATTTTTAGCAAAACCGCTCCACTGCAAGTAGTAAATGGCTTGCCCGACGACATAATCAAAAAATACGAAGTCGTGGGCGACACCTACGGTGACGCCAACAAAGAAGGCCGTATTATGGCCGCCGAATTTGATGATTTCTTCGTCGTTACCGCCTACACACCAAATGCCAAGGACGACCTGACCCGCATACCCCTCCGCCAAACCTGGGATGCGGGCGTTATCGCTTATTGCGACCGCCTGCAGGCTATCAAGCCCGTTGTTTACTGTGGTGACATGAATGTCGCCCACACCGAGGACGACCTAGCCAACCCCAAGCCCAATGTTGGCAAAAAAGGCTTCACGGCCGAGGAGCGCACCGGCTTCGACAACTGGCTCGCCGCTGGGTTTGTGGACACGCTGCGTATGTTCGTGCAGGGCAACGGCCACTACACCTGGTGGAGCCACTTTGCCAATTCCCGAGCCCGCAACGTCGGCTGGCGGATAGATTATTTTCTAGTTTCAGAGAGTTTGAAATCTAAAGTGAAGGCCGCTGCCATCCACGCCGAAGCTATGGGCAGCGACCACTGTCCTATAAGTGTCACAATCGAGGCTTAAACCGTGCAGTATGTCGCACTTCTTCGTGGCATAAACGTCGGCGGTAACAACAAAGTGCCGATGGCCGATTTACGGACCTGCCTGCAATCCATTGGCGCCGAAAACGTTCGTACATACATCCAGAGCGGCAACGTCGTTTTTACATCCAATTCCAGGGATGAAACCACGCTCACAGCACATGTGGAACAGGCAATCGAGAAGCAGTTTGGCTTTCCAATCATCGTGGCCCTGTTTTCGCAGGCCGAATTCGAATATATCGCAGACCACGTACCGAAAAGATGGCTGAAAAACCCCGAGTGGAAATACAACTACTTGTTTCTAAAAAAGCCGACAACAGCCGAGGATGCACTCCAGGCCATGGGCGAGTTGCGAGCTGACATCGAAGCTGCAGTACCAGGCCATGGCGTTGTGTATCAAGGCATATCTATTAAATTTTTTGGCCGCACCACGGCCGGCAAAATAATCAGCAAACCAATCTACAAGCAAATGACCATCCGCAACCACAACACCGTGCGCAAACTTCTCGATATTTTACATGCAGACCAAAGCCAGGCAATCGCTAACAATCATCGACAGTAATAGGCGTGGGCACCGCGCCATACATCAATCTGTTACAATCAATTATATGAAGCGAGATGTGGAGTTTCTGTATGAGTTGGGTGCGCTGCGCCATATGCAACGGCAGTGGACGCGCTTTCATCTACCCAATGTTGCCAACAACTCCGAGCATTTATTCCGCGTGACCTGGACGGCGCTTATCCTGGCCGAGCGCGAAGGTAAGAAGTATAGCGCCGAGAAAATTATCAAGATGGCGCTGGTGCATGATATCGCCGAAAGCCGCACAGGCGACGTCGACTATATCGCCCGCCAATATGTGCAGCGAAACGAGGAAAAAGCTATCCATGACATGCTAGCCGGAACATCGCTGCGTGACGAGTTTTTGGCAATCTGGAAAGACTACGAAACCCGTACTTCGCTCGAGGCCAAACTCGTCAAAGACGCTGACATTTTATATGTCGACCTGGAGCTACAGGAGCAAGCTAGCATGGGCCACACACTGCCAGAAAACTGGTCCGCGCAGCGCAAACATGTCGGCACCAAGCTGTTTACCAAAGCCGCCCGGGACTTGCAGAAGGAAATATGGAGCACCAACCCGCACGGCTGGCACATCGACTCACCAGACAATCGCCTCAACGGTGGCGACTGGAAAGACA
>JBBQTW010000051.1:0-4617 GCA_038234505.1 Saccharimonadales bacterium (SeqCode)
AGCCGCTACTGGCCAACGCCGCCGTCTGAAGAGCCTCAGCGATATGCTGAAGGGCAAACAGGGTCGCTTCCGCCAGAACCTGCTCGGTAAGCGTGTCGACTACTCTGGCCGTAGCGTTATCGTGGCTGGTCCGGAATTAAAAATTAGCCAATGTGGTCTGCCGAAAATGATGGCCCTCGAGCTGTTCAAGCCCTTTGTTATCGGCGAACTTATCGCCCGCGAAGAAGCTCATAACATCCGCAGTGCCAGTCGCTTGATTGAAACTGGCGAAACTGTCGTCTGGGATGCGCTCGACGAAGTCATCAAGGGCAAATACGTCCTTCTGAACCGCGCACCATCACTGCACCGCCTCTCTATCCAGGCATTCATGCCTGTGCTGATAGAAGGCCGCGCTATCCAGTTGCACCCACTGGTGTGTAAAGGTTTCAACGCCGACTTCGACGGTGACCAAATGGCTGTCCACTTGCCGCTCAGCGACAAGGCTCAGGCCGAAGCTCGCGACATCATGGCTGCCAACAAAAACCTACTGAAGCCGGCCGATGGTTCGCCGATCCTGCATATCGAGCAAGATATCGTCCTCGGCTGCTATTACCTGACCTACAACCGCCCTGGTATCGACGAAAAAGACGTTAAGTCATTCACTGGTGTCGAAGAAGCTTTCATGGCACTCGACGCTGGCAAGCTAAAGCTCCAGAGCTGGATACGCCTGCCATTCCGCGGTGAAGTCCGCACTACCACCCTTGGCCGCGTGTTGTTCAACGAAACCTTCCCTGAAGACTTTACCTTCCAGGACGAACCAATGACCAAAAAGCGTCTGCAAAAGGTTATGGCTGCTGTCTACGCCAAATACGGCCAGGACATCACCGCCGAAATTGCCGACGACCTAAAAGACATTGGTTTCCGCTACGCCACCGGCTCCGGCCTGTCTGTGGGTATGGGTGATTTCGAAGAAATCGTCGGTATGCCAGCTGTACTCGAAAGTGGCGAAGAACGCGCCGCTGCCATCTCTGAGCAGTACGAGCAGGGTTTCATCACCGACGACGAGCGTTACCGTTTGACAGTTGATAACTGGACGAAGGTTGAGGCAAAAGTCCAGGACATGCTCATCGAACAGATGAAAGGCAAAAACAACACCATGGCTATAGCCATCGACTCCGGTGCTCGTGGTAACGTCCGAAACATGAAAGACTCCGTTGGTATGCTCGGTGTGCTGTCAGATGCCACCAGCCAAGCTATCGAGCTGCCTATCAAATCTGGCTATGTCAAAGGTCTCGACCCACTAGAGTACTTCACCGGTACCCGTGGTACTCGTAAAGCCCTCATCGACATTGCGCTCAAGACAGCCGATGCCGGCTACCTGACTCGCCGCCTGGTCGACGTGTCGCAAGACGTGTTTACTATCGACGACGACACCCACGATCCTGGCTTTGCCATGACCCGCGAAGACGCCGCCGAGATTGGCGTCAACTACTCCAGCCGTCTCGAAGGTCGCTATGTGGCCGAGGATGTGAAGGGCTACGTCAAACGCGGCGAGCTCGTTACCCACGACATCGCTGGCAAGATCGAAGCCGACGAAAAGATCGACGGCGTCAAGATCATGAGCGCCCTCAGCTGCACGGCTGTCCGCGGTGTTTCACGCAAATCATATGGTGTTGACCCAGCTACTGGCCTGATGGTTGCCGACCACCACCCGATCGGCGTCATTGCCGCCCAGTCTATCGGTGAGCCTGGTACCCAGCTATCACTCGACTCCAAGCACCGTTCTGGTGCCACTCTAGCCGACGACACCGCCCAGGGTCTGTCGCGTATCGAGGAACTTTTCGAAGTTCGCCAGCCAAAAGGTCCTGCCTATCTCACCGAAATTGCTGGTATTGCCAACGTCTGGGAAGAAGGCGATCACTACGTTGTGCAAGTCACGGCCGACACTGCCGAAACCATCAAGCTCAACCTTGGTGAACGCAAAGCCCACCTAGCCGGCGGTTCAGATGTTGCCATTGGTGACGTTGTTGCTGCACTAGAGGACGGCTCCGAACCACTGATTGCGCCAATTTCTGGCAAAATCGAGCTAACCAAAAAACAGGTCATCATCGCACCGACGAAGCAGTCCGTTCTACGTTACGAAATCCCCGGTTTCAAGCAAGTTCAGATCAAGGACGGCGACCAGGTTGTTGCCGGACAGCGCCTAACAAACGGTTCTATCAACTTGCAGGACCTGATGCGCCTGCAAGGTGTGGAGGCTACCCAGCGCTACATCATGAACCAGATTCTGCAGATCTTCGCCGGCCAAGGCCAGAACATCGCCGACAAGCACCTAGAAATCATCGTGCGTCAGATGTTCAGTCGGGTCCAGATCGAAGAAGCTGTGGACAGCGACTTTGTTACTGGCGACGTTGTGTCCAAACTCGCCGTTGTTGAAGCCAACGAGGCCTTAGTTGCCGATGGCAAGCAACCGGCTAAGGATGTTCAACTGCTGCTTGGTATTACCAAGGCTAGCTTGTCTACTGACTCATTCCTGAGTGCTGCATCGTTCCAGGACACTACCCGTGTCCTCATCGCCGCCGCTACCAGTGGCCGCGTCGACAAGCTGTACGGTCTGAAAGAAAACGTCATCTTAGGTCGCAAGATCCCAGTTGGCACCGGTGCCGTAGTCGAACCTGAGCACGATGACTCAGCCGACGCCGAAGCCGAAGCCCTCATCGCCGAAGAGATGTAACTATTGCAGCCGCTTGACAGGCAGGTGTAATAGCCAGCCTGTCAAGCACTGTTGTCAAAGTTGCCGACATCTGTTAAACTAGTCAAGTCAAACTAAGTGATCTGAGCCGTGCGTAGGCATTCGCATGCAGCAGTACGATCACAATACTCGAAGGAGTTTAAATGCCAACAATCAATCAATTGGTGCGTAAGCCGCGTGCAAAAGCTAGTGACAAGTCTAAGTCACCAGCGCTGCAGCGTGTCACTAACAACCTCAAGACCCGGAACTACGAAAAGCCAGGCCCGCTGAAGCGCGGTGTCTGTGTCAAGGTCACGACCAAAACCCCGAAAAAGCCAAACTCCGCCCTGCGTAAGGTCGCCCGCGTGCGCCTGAGCAACGGCTATGAAGTCTGGGCTTATATCGGCGGCGAAGGTCACAACCTGCAGGAGCACGCCGTGGTGCTTATCCGTGGTGGCCGCGTCAAGGACCTGCCTGGTGTCCGTTATCACATCGTCCGTGGCACACTCGACCTCCAGGGTGTCTCTGGTCGCAAACAAGGCCGTAGCAAGTACGGTGCCAAGAAAGAGAGCAAGTAATGCCTCGTAAAGTTACCAAATCACTCGTTCGAGAAGTTAAACCAGACCGTGTTTACGGCAGCGTACAAGTTCAAAAGCTTATCAACCGCATTATGCTCAATGGCAAAAAGCAACTTGCTGAACGCCTGGTATATGCCGGTATGGAAAAAGCTGCCAAGAAACTAAAGGTGGATAGCCCACTCGAAGTTTTCGAGCAAGCCTACAAGAACATTCAGCCGCAGGTAGAGACTCGGTCTCGTCGTGTGGGTGGTGCCAACTATCAGATCCCGTTTGAAGTGAAGGGCCAGCGCCAGCAACACCTGACTATTATGTGGTTTGTGGCCGCCACTCGTAGCCGTAAGGGCATGAGCATGGCCGACCGTATCGCAGCAGAGCTTATGGACGCCTACAACGGCGCCGGCTCGGCAGTTAAAAAGCGCGAAGACACGCACAAGATGGCCGAGGCCAACCGCGCCTTCGCCCACTTCGCTCGGACTTAATTTTGAAATCGCGCATAAGTTCGGTTTGTGGAGCGTTGGAAGAGGGTGTTCACGCGGTACGTGACGTCTTCGATAACGGCATGTACCCATTTGGCTTTAAGCCTGATAGCTCAAGCCAAGTAGCACAACAAGTGTGGTTTCCTGACGTTGTCCTCGAGAGTGGCGCTGTTAGCGGGGGCAAGTCATTGGTAATGAATGCACCTGGATTTAAGCCCCTTGTTGATCGAGTTCTGCGTGAAGGTCGGATAGCTCCGCGCGTTATTCAGTTCAATTGGGATATCACGCTGCAGAAGGGCAAAATCGTAGAAAATCGTCCTGGGCTCGTCGTCGAGCTACCGGCAAATGACAACGGCATATCACGGATTGCGACACATTTGCCGGTTAGTAAACGCATTCTCGACGCCCACTCGATGCATTCACGTATCGTCGAATTATCGCAAGCCAGGCGCGAAGGCTTCGACACCCAAGAAGACTTATACCGATTTGCAGCAGGCATCGCAGGTTTTGCATACATAGGCGGCGAAGAAGAGGCAAGTGCCACACAAATAACTGAGGGAGAATTACGATAATGGCAGATAAGAAAACACCTATGAAAGACATCCGGAACTTGGGCATTATTGCTCATATTGATGCCGGCAAAACGACTACTACCGAAGGTATTTTGTACCGCACCGGCTTGAGCCACAAAATTGGCGCTGTGCACGACGGCGAGACGACTACCGACTGGATGGCTCAGGAACGCGAGCGCGGTATTACAATTGTCGCCGCATCCGTTACGTGTTTCTGGAAAGGCCACCAGATAAACATCATCGACACGCCAGGTCACATAGACTTTACGGCAGAGGTCGAG
>JBBQTW010000052.1:0-4441 GCA_038234505.1 Saccharimonadales bacterium (SeqCode)
GACAGGCCTGGCAGCCGACCTAGAACCGGTCAGCGGCAAGTGCGACCTCTCGCAGTGCTTTGGCACTACACCCGAGGGCAAGTGGCTGGCTGCCAACGCCTACAAATATGGCTTTATCGTCCGCTATCAACCTGGCAACCAATCCGTCACTGGTTACGAACCAGAGCCCTGGCACATCCGCTACGTAGGCGTAGAACTGGCTACCGAACTGCACAAAACGGACATCACGACACTGGAGCAATTCTTCGGCACCAGTGGCGGCACTGTATATAACTAGTTAAAACTGCGCTAGATTGACGAGTGGAATTGTCTGACCTTCGGCATTTAGGGTGGCTTGCATACGCTGTTGCTGGGCGGCAATCGTGGTTTTGAGTTGTTGCGTGCCCACCATAGCATCGGTGGCCTTTTGCAGGGGGTATAGATGTAAATTGGTGCGGGCAGTGGTGTTATCGGCGGCCGCCTGTGCCGGTGTCCACTCGTAATGCATGTAAATGGGCGTGTAGCGCACGCTGGTGATAGCTAATGTCTTAGTATCGATGTCCATGCCGGCGATACCGTTGAACAGCGTCTCTGGCGGCTCCTGGCTGTTCAGGAAGTTACCAAGTGAGTACCAGACCAGCGTTTTATTGCCGCCGGCGCCGCTAAGCTCGGCAACGGGTTGTAGCTCGTGAGATCCATGGCCCAACACCAGCGCCACACCCTGATCGGCCAAAAACTGCGCGTCGGCCCGCTGTTCGGCGTTTACGTTCGTACTGTATTCGGTGCCCCAGCGCATGCTAGCGATTATCAGCTGGGCACCGTTTTGCTTGGCAGAAGCAATCTGTTGGGCAGCAAACTGCTGACTAAACACATTAACACCGTACGCATTCTGCGCTGGCGCATCAGTGTTGCTGTAGGTGGTGTAGGCCAGATAGGCGATTTTTACGCCTTTGACAGTGAAGTAGTGCACAGTGTCGTGCTCCGCTTGGCTCCGGTTCTCTCCGGCCACAGCTAGAGTGTTTGGAACTTTTTCCCAGGCAGCTACGGAGTTATCGATGTTGGCCTGTGTGAAATCGAAGCTGTGATTACTAGCGGTGTTGACCAGATTGCAGCCAAATTTACCCATATCGGTTACAAACTCGGTGGGCGAATTGAATTTCGGGTAACCAGTCACCCCCAGTGACTCGCCGCCGTTGAGGATTGGGTCGTTACAGAAGCGGATATCACCGGTTTTGAATACCGCAGTAAAGTCATCTACCATCGGTAAGTAGTTATAGCTGCCATCGGCCTGTTTGGCCGCAGCGTTTATCGAATCATGGGCTATCCAGTCGCCGGTAGCGTAGAGGGTAATTTTGCTCGCATCCTGAGCCTGATTTTGCTGTAACTTCGTCGCTTTCGCGGGCGCATCACCAGAAGAAGTCAGGCGAACGAGGAGCCAATGAGCCACCAGCACCACCGCGATAGCCGCCGCTATGGCGACAATTCGGCGCTTCCACTTCTTTGGTTTGGGTCGGCGCATTGGCTGGACGTAATACATATTGGTCTGATTATATCAGTTGCCACCACCGCCATTGGTTGCCATAATAGGCTGACTACAGTAAAATCAATCTGTTAATCATCCGTACGATAGTAGGGCGTCGCCAAGTGGTAAGGCACCAGTACTCCGCCCCTTGAAAACTAGTTTTGAGGGGACCCCGATTTTGGTACTGGCATTCGGGGTGAAGGCTGCCTGTGGCAGTCTGCAAGGGAATGTTCCGAGGCAAGCTGTGCTTGCACTAGTGAACTTCCGGGCTCGCCGAAGGTGAGTCGAATCCCTTATACTTAATAGTTGATTGGTGATTTCTGGCCTTTTAGGGCGTCGCCAAGTGGTAAGGCACCAGTTTTTGGTACTGGCATTCGGGGGTTCGAATCCCTCCGCCCTAGCCAGAAATGACCAATCAACCCCAATTCCCTCCGCGCTGGCCAAGCATAAGCACTATACAAATATCACTCTTTATGATATTTTATGTTAATGAATCCATTTACGACATCTTTGAACAGAACTAGCTACCTTTTGTGGAGTGTATTGTTAATCATTTGGGTGATAGGCTACGGCATATTAATTGATGCTACAAAATCTAATCATACAGGCACGTATTGGCTGCCTCTACGCATAATGTGGGGAGTAGTGTTCATTGGTGTTTCACTATTAGTACTTGTGCGTCGGCTTCAGAATTCAGGCCTAAGTGTCTGGCTGGTATTACTTTCAGTATTGCCACTTGCTGGCAGCCTGCTGTGGCTAGTGATGTTCTTCGTACCCTCGAAGGAACTCGCATAGTTTCGAAGTGCATCAACTAACGGTAGCCAAGCATGAGTGTTATGCACTCAGCATTTTTGAGCGTAAAATTGTGAGCATAAATTCATAGGAGCAAACCATGGCTAAGTTTAATGAAAGAATGCGGTGGACAACGTATGGTGAGGGTGGTTTTGCCGACAAGAGCTCTCTGACTCTCGACGATGAAAATGGCAACCAGCTGACAGGAGTGATTAGGGCTCCTCGAGGCGGGTTCATTGCACTTAGTGCTGTAACGGGTGGAGTGCTCGGTCGCGCTGAAGAGTTTGATGCCGCGGTGATGACAGCCGAAGCTGAGGCATTAGACCCTTCCAATCCGTGAGTTTTGGCAATCTGGAAAGTCGCATAGTGCACTTTCCAGCGGTAGCACTGTTATTTTCACTGTAAAACACTCTTAGTACCGATAGCCGTTGTGTTTTGGTGGTAACATAAGCATAATACCGCTTAGCATGAAGCTCCTGCGCCGACCACTGTTGTTTGTCTCGACGTCACTCCTGAGAACAGTTCTCTTCGTGGGCATACCCCTCATGGGGCTCATACTGTACTTTGGCAATGCAAATTTCCTCGAAAGTACACTGAAGGGTAGTGGTGCCTACGAAAAACTGGTGCCAGCCGTCGCCCAAACCCTCGGCGCTAGCAGCGGCCAGGGCGGTATACCGTTTAACGACCCAGGGGTAGAGCAAATACTAAATAACGGTTTTCCAGCGCCAGTTATAGAAGCCAACACCAACCGAGTTATCGATGGGTTATATAACTGGCTAGAGGGCAAAACCCCGACACCACAGTTCCATGTCGACCTGACCAAAAACCGCGACTTTGTATCCGAGAATATTTCGCTCTACGCTTTCAATCGCCTAACCAAACAACCACTGTGTTTTACCAACCCGCCACAGGTTGATCCTTTTACTTCCAGCTGTTTGCCGGCTAACTTCGACCTCAACGCCGAGCGAACCAGCTTTGCCGCGGCCATCAACCAAGTTTTCCCAAAAACTGTTTTTAGCGGCACCGATTTGCCCCGGCTTTCTAACGGTAAATCTGTCACCCAGGACTTCCCGCGGCTGCCGACGTATTATCGACTACTACACTGGGTGCCGTGGTTGTTTGCAGCCATGCTTATCGGCCTGTGCGTAGCTATCGTGCGGCTGTGTCGCAACCAGCGTTTAGGCTTTCGGCTGCTGGGGCGGGTAATACTGAGTACTGGGGTTGCACTGCTTATCACCCCAATCTTGTATCTGCTGGCGTACCCGCGTATCAATAACGCGCTCCATCTGCAGTCGACCAACACCGGTCTGAACGCGCTGATGAACAACGTTATAACTGCACTGAGTAGTTCGTTTTACGAATTCCTGATAAAAGCTGCCCTAATTGTCGTCAACATCGGACTGGTGATTGTGCTGGTAGAGCACTATACCCGCGAAAAAAATTATGCGGCCATACGCCGCGAGGGGGCGCTCGTATCTAGTAACAATCGCACCAAAAAAGCTAAAGGTGGTAAAAAGCCATCACTGGCCACCGTGCCACTCGTCAGTAGCAACGGGCCAAAACCCCCAAACCGTAGTACAGTAATGGCTAAGTTCCGCAAACTAACCGACAAGGAGAGGTCATGAAAATTGGCATTATTGGCTCAGGCGATGTTGCCCAAAGCCTGGGTGCCGGCCTAGCCGCCGCCGGACACGATATCATGCTTGGTAGTCGCAACCCCGACAAAAAGGAAATGGCTGCCTGGAAAAAGAAGGTCAAAAAGCACGGCTCCGTCGGTAGCACCACCGAAGCCGCCAGCCACGGCGAAATCGTTATCTTGTCTGTCGCTTGGCACGCCACCGAGGACGTGTTGGAGCAAATCCGCCCGGAGCTACCCGGCAAAGTTGTTATAGATGTAACGAACCCGCTTGTCTGGCAGGATAACGACGCCCCAACTCTCAGCGTCGGGCTGAATATGAGCGGTGGGGAAATAGTCCAACAAAGCTTGCCAGACAGTCATGTCGTCAAAACCCTGAACTATATCAGCCATGCACATATGGTACAGCCCGAATATAAAGACGGCGTGCCGGTGATGTTTTATTGCGGTAATAACGATTCTGCCAAAAAGGAAGCTTTTGGGCTGTTGTCTGACCTTGGCTGGAAAGACAC
>JBBQTW010000053.1:0-4334 GCA_038234505.1 Saccharimonadales bacterium (SeqCode)
TCGGTATCGCACCCGACATCCTTGTTGGCCGCAGCGAGGCAGCACCGACGGGCAATGTCCGCGGCAAGCTCAGCCTATTCAGCGGCGTGCCAGAGGATGCTATCGCACTTTTGCCAAATGCCGACACCATCTACCGAGTACCGCTCACCCTCGAGGATAGCGGCATCGCCAACGTTCTCGTCGAGCGGCTCGGCCTCGACGCCACCAAGCCAAAACTCACCAACTGGCGCAAAGTTGTCGATGCCGCCACCAAACACCATAGTAAAAAAGTCACCGTGGGAGTTGTGGCCAAATACATGGACAATACCGACACCTACATGTCAGTTTTCGAGGCGCTCAAAGCAGCTGCCTGGGCCAATGATGTTGATATCGACATCCAGTGGCTCGATGCCACAAAGCTGGAAGGCAAGGCGGACGTCAAAACCTTCCTAAAGGGCATAGATGGTGTTGTGGTGCCCGGCGGCTTCGGCACCCGCGCCCTCGAGGGTAAAATCCGTGCTGCGCAGTATTGCCTCGATGCAAAGTTCCCGTACCTCGGCCTCTGCCTTGGCCTCCAGATGGCAGTTATCGCCGCCGCCCGCAATGGTGGCCTACAGGCCGCTAACACCGAGGAGATGAACCCCAAGGCCAAAGACCTAGTTATTAGCACCATGGCCGGCCAGAAAGGCCTGGAAAACACCGGTGGCACTATGCGCCTGGGCGACCAAAACTGTCACCTGGCTAAGGGCAGCCTGGCCGCCCAGGTCTACAAATCGACCAACATCGTCGAGCGCCACCGCCACCGCTACGAATGCAATAACAGCTACCGCGACCAATACGAGCATTGGGGCATCCGCGCCAGCGGTATCAACCCAGACAACGACCTCGTGGAGGTGATAGAGGGTATCGATCACCCATTCTTCCTGGCCAGCCAGTTCCACCCCGAGTTCAAATCTCGCCCCGGCCGTGCCCACCCGATGTTCGACGGCTTTATCAAATCGCTATTATAATCTGCCGCACATCTGTTGCCATTTTTTGTCCGCTAGGGTACCATAACCAGTATGAGTGATACCCCCACCGAAGCTACCCAACCAGCCAACGCCCCAGCATTTCAAGCACCCGAGCACGCCAAGCGCTTGCTACTTGTCGAAGACGACAATGCCCTCGCCAGCGTCTACGTAACCCGTTTGCAAACCGAAGGGTTTGATGTCCGCCGCGTCGCCAATGGCGAAGAAGCGCTAGCGGCCGCCCTGAACTACAAACCCGACCTGATTATCCTCGATGTCATGATGCCCAAAGTCAGCGGTTTTGACGTTCTAGACATCTTACGTAACACTCCAGAAACGACCAATATCAAAATTGTCATGCTGACAGCCCTCAGCCAGGACAGCGACAAAGAGCGTGCCAAATCGCTCGGTGTCGACGATTACCTTGTCAAATCCCAAGTCGTCATAGCCGACGTCATCGACCGCATCAAACACCACCTCGGCGTCTAAACAGCCAGCCAAAAGCTTGTAAATACCTGTCTTAGATTGTATACTATTGGCTTATGCCGGAGTTGGAATACTATCTGAGCCTGTCTGTGACCGAAACGAGCACACTATTAGCGCGTCAATTGGTTGAACGCGGCGGCCAAGTCCACGCAGACACTATCGACTTTGAAAGTAGTCTAGTGTATCGTCAGAACCGATTTACCCGCTTCGCCGGCAAAGTCGGTGTAGTCAGGCCGCAAATTCCCGAGGTAGAAGAGCAATGGGCAGGCTTAACTATGAGCCATGACACCGTGAAAACAGGAGTTGCGCCGATCCGCCATGCTCGTAAAGATCTTGGCACGACTGTAACGGCCCACAGGCAGATTTATGATTATTTAGGCGCAGTCGACAGATTACGCCGCAGTGACATCGCCCTGGCAGGCCGGGTCTTGCAAGTCGGGCGCCGAGCTTATCGTGCATCGCTGCTTATCGATGGTCAGCTTGCCGGTTTGGTTGGGGAACCACGCATGCAGACATTGACGGCATCGTATCAGGACTGGAAGGCATATAAATTTCCGATACCTAGCAGCCGCTTCGATGCTGTACTCGAACAGGTAGAGGATACGAGGACGTTCATAAGCAAGATAGTTCCCCAGTTCAACGAAGAAAATAGACTGCATGCAGATACTATGAAGGCAGACATAGATGCCCTATACGCCGACCTCACCGCGCAAAAGTAGTCACGACGCACACGTATATTGACAAAACAGCAATAATTTGCTACAATAACTACTGTTAAGTCAAAATAAATATGTCCGCAGAACACAGCTCAGGATTTGAACACCAGCCCGGACCAGCTCCGGAAGTCATTATTCCCGATATCGAACAGGTCAGGGACTCTTTTCGTGCATATCCCAGCGACTACCAGCTAGAGAAAACGATGCATGTTTTAGAAAGCACCCAAATGGCCCAGCTGGAACCGAGCGTCCGTGCAGAGCAGATAGAAGTACTTTCGCAAGGCACGTTACGTGGTCGAGAAATTGGTATGCCGGAAGTTTTGCGGAGCGCGCAAGGTGAAATTGCGGAGCGACATTATATTGCAAAGCTGCTCATTCAGTCACCAGAGACCGCTGAAGTGCTCGTCGAAAATGCTGTGGCCGGGTTCCATGCAACCAACTCGTATAGCCTGGCCGGCATCATAGAGAGTGGTGCTATGTACTCTGGTATTGAGCTTCATGAGCAAGGTAAAGCTGCTAATGGTACAGGCGACGCCGCTTTGAACGGCAAGGGCCAGACTACTATAAGCTTCGGTGTTATGCACAGCGTAGAAAGAAACACTTCAACATGGTCGAAAGGAGAAAAAACCTGCAGTGATGAAGAAGTTAGAAAACAGTTGGCCGAAGATGTAGACAGCGCTCGACAGTTATTAAGCGAGATGGAACCTGGAAGTCGTGGTGAGCCCAAGATGAAGGCTGCTTTGCACAACGCCGCTCTCATGCTCAAAAACTATAAACAAAACCCTAATTCACTGGCTTCCACTATGTTACGACACCGATTCCCGGTAGTAGTCGGCGTAAGTACAGACTTTGTACGAATTTCGGAGGAGACTCGCGAAAAAGGTAATATATTAATTGGGGAACCTTACTTCGGTGAATTTCGTCCAAATGCCCAGGAGATACCTTTGGACGTTCTCCCCGTCATTGGTGTGCCGAACCAGCATGTCAAAAATGTGACAGAATTGTTAGCCATGTTTAGCCATGACAAAACGCAAGTAGTTGCACTTGAAGATTTGCTTGAAGTCGCCTAGATTATTGGACGGTGACTTCGACGCGCGAGACGCTCTTGCCAGAGAACAGCCGGACACGGCGGGTCGTGAATTTTACGATGCCATCTTGGGCAGCGTGGATGGTGTAGTTGCGGCTGAGGCTGGTGCCTTTGCCGGCACGCTTGGTGCTGCCGGTTTGGCGCACGATAACTTGACCGTTTTTGACCACTTGGCCACCAAACAGCTTAACGCCGAGGCGCTGGCCTGGTGAATCGCGCGTGTTCTTACTGGTACCGCCTGCTTTGACGTGTGACATGGGCTACTTCCTTATTAATACTAAGAGCTCGCGGGCGACGACTTGGTCGGCGCGGTAGTAGAGAAGATCCTCGTACTCCACGTGCTCTAATTCCATACGATTATAGCCCAAATCGCTTATCCGGTCAATAAGGGGTAGGTGCCGGAACTGATTATTGCGCACTTGCCAGGCCGGCACAGCCACGCAGAGGCGGGTGCCGGGGGCGAGCTGGCCGTGGATATTACGCAGGAATTTTTTGATAATCAGATTACAGTCGGCGACGGTGCCGGCCAGAACATCCGCGGGTGGGGCGACGGTAAATGGTTTGCCGAGGTAGGTTTCGCAAGCAACCAGGTCGACGGGGTTACGCCAGACAAAGTTTGTAGCATCACCAATTTCTAAGTCGGCGGCTCGTTCGGCCACGGCCGGGTAATGCGATTTTAGCCAGGTGAGGTTGTGATTGGAATAATCTATCATCCGGGGCTCAAGGTCGGTGCCGTAGATGTCGTAGCCCATCAACATGGCTTCTTGCAGCAGCACGCCGGTGCCGCAAAAGGGGTCGAGCAGGCGAGCCTGGGCGGTATTGGCGCTGGCTAGGTTAACGATAATCTGTGCCAGTTTGGGTGGCAGCATGCCAACGCGGGCGTCGCGCTTCGGCCGGCCACGGTCGCGTAGAGTATAGGCATCGATATCTTGAATCCGTACCGTCTGAGCCAGGAAGGTTTGTTGGCCGTCGGCCACAATCACAAACTCCCAGCCGGTCGGGCCGGTGAGGTGGTTGTGTTGGACCTGAGCGCTGCTCAGCGCAGGCTCTTGGTTTGGC
>JBBQTW010000054.1:0-4333 GCA_038234505.1 Saccharimonadales bacterium (SeqCode)
CGCCGAACGCACAAGCAGTCCCGAAATACCCGAATTTCAGTATACGTATGATGCGTACCGTACTGAAGTGAGCCGCCTACAAACAGAATCCTACGACCAATATATGCGGGCGTTCTATAAACGACTCGAGACTGAACACGATAGCAACCCTGAGTTCGACCAAGATATTCGTCTCTACATCGACGTCCGGCCGGATGAAGCTGCGGCCACGCGGGCCAGCAAAATATTCCGGGCCTGTCAGTTTTTGGTAATCCCGCCCCTCAAAGGTCGACAACCGTTGGCTAACCCTGCCCGAGCGCGTAGTGCCGAATACCCGAGAGGCCGTTCGCAACCAGAGGCCTGGGATGATGTATTTGAGTTTATCGGTACTAACGAGCGCGACAATACACAGTTCACAACTCTTATTTGGGGCGGCGAGGTCCAGAGCAACGTACATGAACGAGCATCGGCCCTCCGTATCGGTGCGCTGTTGTTTGGCATACGGCAGGTACGGGCTTACAGCGCCGGCCACAGCATGGGCAATCTCGAAAAAGTCCTAGCACTCAGTGATATGCCGCAATTCCACTACGACAAGATGTCGGTTGGCACCCGAAATGCCCACAGCCCACACGGTCTACGGCTCAACAAAGCCGATACCGACATGTACAATTGGCTGCTGCGCGGTATTAACTTCTCGGTAGCCAGCGTCGTCGGTGTCGATGCCATGTTACCGAAAGATGACCCGATTTTAATGGATTGGGCGCGTAGCTGCTCATTTCGGCCAAATGAGTTTTTAAATTCAAAGCGCCGGCGGGCTGTCGAGCAACTAATGCGTATTGACCCACAGTGGTTTTATCACATGAACGGCGACTACAGTAGCCCCGAACACCTCGAGCAGCTTTACACGAACTATCCCTGGCTTCGCGACCAGCGGCCGAACCTATCTATCCACTCGTTTAGCCTCTATCAGGACAGCGACGCGCAACGTGAGCGGGCACTGGCCAACGCCGAGGCACTATTAGACCCCGACAGAGGCGTGGCACTGGTGCTCGATTTTGTGGACCGAGCGCCGGATGGCAGCCTGGTGTTTAATAATCAGGACACCGGCTGGATGACCCGACTCTACGCCAAAGACATGGCCAACAAAGACGCTGGCTGGCAGCATATCCTCACCGCCAACGACGGGCGAATGCAACAGATTGAACTTGGTAGTGCCGTTACGCGGTTGGCGGTTGGCGCCCTGCGGCCTAGCTAGCCCGAGCGGCCAGCGTTTTGTCGACAAGCTCACTGTAGCGCTGCATAAAGTCCGTCTGCAGAGCGCCTATGTCTTGTTGGTATTGGTAATAGCTGAAGATTAATGCCCCGCCGTCCCGCGACGTCAGTGGGTAGACAGCACTGTAGGCGATACCGGCATTGGCCTGGTTGATACGCGCCTGATCGGCCGGTAGGTCTGGGTTGAACAAGAATTTCCAGTCGATAGTATCCTGCGGTTGCCCCGATATTATTGCATCGGCGATAATGTTTTCGCGATAGCCCAGCGGAATTTTTATCTCGTGGAATGGTTTGGCGGAGACATTGGTGGTTAGTTTCGCCTGTTCTGTCTGCGACAGGGCGATCCGGTTAATCGTGCCGGCTTTTTTATCCACCTGTAGCAAGACTACAATCCCGAGAAATATGAGTACTGCAGGCAATGGATTGCTAAATGGCGCATTTACAATTGCCTGGTAAAACGCAGCCGTATCCTTTGTGGCCTCTAGCCGTGCCGAAATACTGTCAAAATCAAACGTGTTGAGGGTAGTCGGGTCGCGGTCCACAAGCTTATTATAGCAAGTTCAGGCTATTGAGCATGGCATTAATGGGTCGGTGGCTGGGGCTGGTCCGGGTTCCACTGCTGGGGCATTGGCTGGAGCGGCTGCTGAGCGGCTGGCGGCTGTTGCCAGGGCTGGTCGGGAGCTGGTGCTGGTTGGTACGGCTCAGGCGCTCCGGCAGGGGCTGCGGCTGGTTCTGGCTGCCAGGGCTGAGCTGGTGCTGGTGTAGCCATTGGGTCTGGTGTAGAAGGTGCGACTGGTGATTGAGGTGGCTCGGGTACGGCCAGCGGCTGAGTGGCTGCGACTGGCGGTTCTGGTTGCCACGGCTGAGCGCTTGGTGAGCTAGTGGTGTCGGTGGCAGGACTAGCAACAGGCTGCGCTGGCCAGGCGGCGGCATCGGCAACAGGCGCAGGCTGAGGCGTGGTGGGCTGAGCTGGTTCTGGGGCTGGCCATGGCTGCGCGGTCTGCGCCGGCGGTGGTGCATCAGCGGCAGCCACCGGCGCTTGTAACTGCGGCTGGTCAGCTGGCTGGACTGGTGCTGCGGCAGCGTTTTGGGCATTTACCTGAGCGGCGGCCAGGATTTGCGGTGCAGCCGTCTGTACTTCGCCCTTTAGCTTCTCGAACTCTTCGTTGACGATGTCTTTATAATTCGGGAAGTTAGTCTCTAGCCACTTGAAGGCACCGGCATCATCCTTGGCTTCAAAGTACGTTTCGAACTCATCGAGCTGCTCGTTTGTCATCTGGTCGGCCAAGCGCATGCCAACCCGCATCTCGAGTGTCTCGTAGATGTGTGTCAGCAAGCCGCGCTTATCCTCGGTCGGCAACCCACCGAGGCCAATCGTTTGTAATAGGTTATCGTCTATCTTGAGCATATGCGCCTTATTTTACAGGAATAATCTCTTCTCGCACAGACGAAATACGGGCTCAGAGCTCGTGACCGCCTGGCATACCAGGGGCCACTCGGGTTCTAATCTATTCCACCCCCGCTTTGGCTCGGGAGTCCGGGTTATTTCTAAAGGTGGCGTTCGATAGTTTCGACGCTGAACAGTTCGATGTGGTCGCCCTCGACGAGTTCGACGCGAGAGGTCGAGGTGAAGCTCATGCCGCACATTTCACCTTCGAAAACTTCTTTGGTTTCCTGGGGGCCGCGGCGCAGGGCCGTGACTTCTACCAGTGCAAGCTGTTCTTTGCCTCGGGTGACACGGGCGTGGGCCGGTGCGATTAATTTACCTTTCGTAACTTCTCCACCACAAATAACTTCGGTCTTGGTGGTTTTGAAGATACCCTTTACGACCAGGCGGCCGAGTTCGGTTTCCTTGATTTCTGGGGCCAGTAACTTGCTGAGCTCGGTGCGGGCGTCGTCGATAAGTTCGTAGATAACTTTGTAGAGGCGGATGTTAACCTTGTCGCGGTTGGCGTGCTGGCGGATGCCAGTCGGCAGATCGACGTTAAAGCCGTAGACGATGGCGCCAGAAGTGTGGGCCATATGGACGTCGTTTTCGGTAACGGCACCGATACCGGAACCAACAACGCGGATAGCGACTTCATCGGTGTCCATGACTTTTAGGCTTTCGATAACGGAGGTTAGTGAACCTTGCACATCGGCTTTGATGATGATGTTGAGCTCGTTAATCTTGTTGTTGCGGTTAATCATCCGAATAAGTTCGGTGCTGTTAATATCGAGCTTGTTGCCTCCGGCTTTATGACCAGCCGCCACGGCTGCCGACTGGGTCCGGGCCATTTTTTCGTTCTCGACGACACTAAATTCGTCACCGAACTCCGGTGCTTGCTTAAAACCAGTGATAACTACAGGGGTTGATGGTGTGGCCTCAGTGAGCGGCTTGCCGTCGGTGCCCTCGAGGTTGCGGATTTTGGCGTAGACACCACCAGCGACGACGAAATCACCGCGCTTCAGGGTGCCGGTCTCGACCAAGGCATGGGCCACTGGTCCCCGCCCCTGTTCGACATGGGCTTCAATAATCAGGCCACGGGCTGGGCCAGCGACGTCGGCCTTGAGATCTTCGACATCCGTCACCAGCAAAATCATGTCAAGTAGTTCTGGGATACCATCGCCACTTTTGGCACTCACCGGCAGGACTGGCGTGTCGCCGCCCTTCCAGCCGTCCCACGTTAGGCCGTGCTCGCTGAGCTGGCTGTACAAGCGGTTGATGTCTGCGCCCTCTTTGTCCATCTTGTTGGCAGCCACGATAATCTTGACGCCGGCCTTGCGGGCAAAGCGGATAGCTTCGATAGTTTGTGGCTTGATGCCGTCGTCGGCCGCCACCACAATGATAACGATATCTGTCAGGAGCGCCCCGTGCTCACGGATAGCGGCAAAGGCTTCGTGACCAGGTGTATCCAGAAAGGTAATTTTGCGCTCAGCATGTGTAATCTGATACGCCGAAATGTGTTGGGTAATACCACCGGCTTCGCCCTTGGCAACATGCGCGCCACGGATAGCATCGAGCAGGCTGGTTTTGCCGTGGTCGACATGGCCCATCACTGCTACCACTGGTGGGCGCGAGGTGGCGTTGGCACTGGCGGCT
>JBBQTW010000055.1:0-4253 GCA_038234505.1 Saccharimonadales bacterium (SeqCode)
GCTCTACGCATCGAGCAAAACAGCTACCGATGGCAAGGTTGGTATCGTGCTTCGCGACGGCGATAAATCATACTTTTTGCGCGAGGTTAGCGGCGGCACCAGCTACGTACTGAATTTAGCTAAATATGCCGGTGACATGTATGTAGCTATCGGTGCCAGAAGCGAGAACAAAGCCTACGTCTACAAAAATCCAGAGGGTCAGCTTAACTCGGCCCTGGGTTTATTGGTACCGGTAACAATCTTAAAAACATCAGCCCCCACGATTGTGAGTTTTTCGGCGAGTACCCAATATATTATGGCGGAAAATGGGTCACATTTTTCGGTCTATGACATCGAAAACGACAAAAACTACCTGTTTGATACGCACGCGCCGCTCGATGCTCCGCAGCCATATGCTACCTGGATGGATGGCAGCCACCTCACATACGTCAGCGCTGGCAAACTCATAGCGCTTGATTTCGATGGCAGCAATTCTCAAACACTTATGCCGAGCGCCCCAGACTACTTGCCATTCTTCTCGCAAGACTACAAATTCGTCGATACAGTTAGTGCCGGCTCGGCGGGTAATACGCTCACCACGACTTCCCTGCGCACCCCGGCCGATCAATAACTAGCTAAAAGATAGCATGCCAAATACGCGAAAATAGGGTTGGCCCATTACCGGGGAGCGCCACGCTGGTATCGGTGGCCGCCGTTGCCGATGCTGTTGGAGCGGCACTGTTCGTGCCGATAGCTGGGCTGACTTGTTCGCCGACGATAATAAGTCGGTTTAGTGAGGTTCCTGGCGGGTCGCAGGTTATGAGCGTCGCTGTCGCCGCTTGTCCGGCGACGGGGTTTAGCACCGACACATCAGATGGCGGTACAACGGTTTTGCTAATAACTTTGTAGACGAACACCTTGCCGTTATTTGTCAGATAGAATGTGTCGCCAGGTATCAGCGTGTGCAGGAGCACAAAGGCGAATTTGTACTTGCCTTTGTTGAAAATATTGTTGCTGGAGTGGCCAAAAAACGCCGCATTGCCATTTTGCCCGGGCGTGGAGGTTGTGGGGTAATGGACGATACCGCTCTCTAGGTCGTTTTCGATAGTTGCTTCGTCGGTGGATGTTTCGTCGTAGTTGACCGGGATTTCGACATTTATTTTCGGGATAATTACCTCTGGAGTGCTGGTGGGCGCCACACCGTCATTACTCAGTATCAGTGGCGCAGCACTAACGTTACGATTTGGTTGGATAAACGGCGCGATAATTACCTCGTTGAACAGTCCGAATAGCAAGAAAATAATACTCACGGTGCCCATGCCCAAACCGAAAAGGAGCGACTGCACATGATGCTTGGCCTTGATGGTGCCACCAGCCGACACGGTATTAATAACTTTGTGCTTTATAGCGCGCGGGCTGCGCCTCAGCCGCGTAGCCGGTGCGTCGTGAACGGTTAGGTGTTTTGGGCTGTGGTCATTGACGACGACTGTTGAATGGCCCGTTTCGACCGGTTCACCCGCAGGTTCTATTTTTTCGCTGGCAGCGTGGTATTTCGAGACGAGCTTATTGCTGTCGTAGAACTCTTGCCACACGGTGTGCTTTTCATCGTCCGGCAACCCGAGATAATAATTGTGCCAGGCTGTCTGGATTTCGGCCAGCGATTTGCCGCTATTCACGAGGCCGTGCATGTATTTTTGGTGCTTGGAACGGTGCGGCGACATTTCGGCTTCGGCGATTTCACCCTGGGTGTCGGGCTCGTCGGCGTAGATTTTATCGAGTTTCTGACGGACCAATGCTGCGGCGGCTTCGCGGTCGTCGCTGGGTTTTAATGGCTGCAATGTTTTGTTCCGGCCGGACAACGTATAAGACGCCGGGTATTCCGGTTCTGGATCATTCGGGTGGTGTGGATTGTTTGCCATATCTGTTACAAGCCTTACGATGCAGGCCTCGCCTTACACCCTATAGTATAGTACAATTACCCCTGATAATCACGATTGAACTTGTGGTTAACTCGACGTATCGATTTACTCGATTATTTAATAACTCGTGCCGCGGTGGTGGAATGGTAGACACGCCAGACTCAAAATCTTGTGTCCTTCGGGACGTGCCGGTTCAAGTCCGGCCCGCGGTACCAGCTAGGAAATAATCGCTGTGCTTATACTCTCGAACGTTTGCGTCGGGTGCTGCAGCCACCAAACGGCGACTTTCGACGCGGTATTTACACGCCAGATTTTTATATCCTCTGCTAGTTTAGTGCTACTCACTTGCCCGTTTACCGATACAAAAATGTTCTGCAGATGTTTTACGACGATGTTCAGCTCGTGGAGCTTAGTAAGCTCGTGAAGCGCCTCGACTAGCCGTATAAAATCCATATCAAATGTGAACGCTGTCGTAAATTTGCTGTGTATTGCCAGCTTCTGTAGCTGCGCAAAGCTCAGCACAAGGGTTGTATGTGGTCGGCCGACTACCTGCTGTGAGGCACTTGTCACGTAATCGATAGCATCCTGCGTGATAGTTACTTGCCCCTGGAATTTTGCTAAAAACTTCTCGATGAGTATGGCTGTCTCGCTGTTACGACCGAGGTCCCCGGCCAGCAGCACACCGTCGGACCATTCGGCCATGGCCAGTAACTCGGCGAGGGCCTGCTGAGCAAAGCTGCCGCTCGGTGTGCTGGCGGCTAGCTCGCCAGCTACAAATGTATTGCCGACCATATTACGGAGCGAGTCCGGCAGCAGCATCCGGGATGTGCCGATACCGGCAGCTGCAGCTGCTGTAAAAGCATTGGCCGCCGCCACGAAGCCAAAGGCATTGCCGCCAACTATCAGGAGCTTGCCGGCAGTATGTTTGGTTTCTGGGCGACTCCATTCCATATCTGGAAACAGTGGCGTGGCTTTGGTCTGCCTATGCCAATAGGTATTGTCCATCGTGCGGCCCTAACTCATAGGTTACGTTTTTGCGCTCCACAACTATTGGCCAGCTCCGCTTCCGAGCGATTTTGTATAACCCGGCACTGGGGTTGAAGGCTATGGGGTTTTCTACCGCTGCCAGCAGAACGGCATCGCTTTCGGTGTCACCAACCGCGTAGCTGCCGGCATGGCCTAAGTCGTATTGCTGCAGAAGCTTATCCAGGCTCGCCTGTTTGCCGTGCTGGGCTGGCGAGACAAAATTCCCCGTAAATTGACCGTCGACCTGTTCTAGTTGAGCACCGACGGCTGCATCGAACCCGTAGTAATCGGCAAATTTGCTGACAATCTCCTGCTGCGATCCCGAAATAGCAAATAACAGATAGTCACGGGCCTTTAAATCTCGGATGAGATCTCGGGTATAGGTATATACCTGGTCTTTGTACTCTGAAAAGACGCTGTCGATTGCAGCGTCATGTACCGGTACGCTGATGTGCTGCATAGCCTCGAAATAAGCCTTGACGAGCACCTTTTCATAAGTGACAAATGAGTCTTCGCTGTCGCGGCGTTTCCAGGTGGCGTGAGCCAATTTTATGCTTGCCGCAGCAGCTTCGTTAATCTGCTGACGATTAATCAACTCACTCACGACCGAATGGAACAGCTGCCAGCGAATAACCGTGCCGTCGATATCAAAGATTGCGAATTTCTGGGCCATAACTACTGGCCCATTGTCGGGTTGGTGTATTGGTCTGGGGTCATTTCTGTTGCCAGTTGTCTTTCCAGTCGCCACCGTTGAGGCGATTGTCTGGTGAGTCGATGTGCCAGCTGTGCGGGTTGGTGCTCCAAATTTCCTTCTGCAAGTCCCGGGCGGCTTTGGTAAACAGCCTGGTGCCGACATGTTTGCGCTGCGCTGACCAGTTTTCTGGCAGTGTGTGGCCCATGCTAGCCTGCTCCTGTAGTTCCAGGTCGACATCTAATATGTCAGCGTCTTTGACGAGTTTGGCCTCGAGCGACGTACGGGTTTCGTATTCTTCCCAGATTGCCAAAAACTCGTCGCGCAGCGAAGTTTCGGCTAGCATGTCATGGATGGCTTTTTCCTCGTCGCGCTGCACATATTGGCGGGCGATATAGTCGACGTCGCCAGTGCGGCTTTCGGCAATATCATGCACCAGCGCCATCTTGATAATTTTCTCGGCGCTAAACTTCATACCTTCGCGCTCGGCCAGGATAAGCGCCGTCCAGGTCACGCGGAATAAATGCTCGGAGTTGTTGGCAACATTGGGCAGATGAAAGCGCGTCCACTGCCGTTGCATATGGCGCAGCGCACCCAACTCATACAGAAACTCCACATCTCGCTTCATATAATTGATT
>JBBQTW010000056.1:0-4243 GCA_038234505.1 Saccharimonadales bacterium (SeqCode)
TACCATGATAGCTGGGCTGCGCAGCGGCCTTGACCACCAGGACTCGGCTCGATTTTCATTCCTCCTGGCCACACCGATTATTCTAGCTGCTGGGCTATACAAACTGCCGGCTGTTGTTGGCCAAAGCGGGCAAGCCATCCGCGGCCAGGCGTTAGCTGGTGGCCTGGTCGCGGGTATTGCCGCATATCTGACGGTGCGCTATCTGGACAAGTATTTCCGCGACCGCAGCCTACGGCCGTTCGGCATCTACTGCGTATGCGTCGGTAGCTTTATGTTGCTACTGGGTATCTGGCGTGGAAGTTTCGGCTAAGCGTTTTTTCGGAGCACTCGCGACCAAACTATGCGACAATAACCCTTATGAATTTCATCGACCTCATAATCATCCTATTCCTGGCGAGTTCAGTACTGCGCGGCTATGAACTGGGTTTTGTGCGCCAGCTATTCTCGACCGCCGGGTTTTTCCTGGGTCTACTGCTCGGAGCACTTATCGAACCAACCACCGTAAGTTGGGTGCACACCCAGACGTCGCGCTCGCTGGTTACACTCATTACCACGCTTGGTGGTGCGTTTTTGCTACTCAGCGTCGGCGAGTACGTTGGTATTTTGCTCAAAAACAAACTCACGCTCAGGAAGATAAATCAGGTAGATAACGCCCTTGGCTCCGGGCTAGCTCTCGTGTCGGTACTGGTGGCCGTCTGGTTGAGTGCTGCCATCATCCTGTCATTACCATTGCCGAGTATTCAGGCTGACGTCAAAGATTCGCGTATAGTGTCACTCCTAGACAAGCATTTACCGGCGGCGCCAACACTTATTGCCAACCTCGGCCATTTGATAGACCCCAACGGCTTTCCACAGGTGTTTACGGGGATAGAACCGACACCGCCCCAGAATATAAATTTGCCAAATTTGGGTGATTTGCTGCCCGCAGTCAAGGCTGATGCCGCCTCGGTCGTTAAAGTGGAGGGGCAAGGTTGCGGTGGTATCGTTGAAGGCTCGGGTTTTGTGGTTGCTAATAATTTAGTAGTTACTAACGCCCACGTCGTCGCCGGCATCCGTCACCCGTACATCATCGACGGCAACGGCAACCATGTAGCGGTCGCCGTTTCGTTCGACGCGAATTTAGACCTGGCGGTGCTGCGTACAACGAACCTGGCCGGCAAACCATTGCCCGTAAATTATGCTGACGTCGCTCAGGGCACACCGGGAGCCGTACTTGGCTATCCTGGTGGTGGCGATTTTACCGCTAAAGCCGCCGCCGTACTCGACATTTTCACGGCAACCGGCCGCAATATTTACGATCAAGGCAACGTCCAACGTGAAGTCTATGAGCTAAAAGCCGATGTCATACCTGGCAACTCCGGTGGTCCTCTTATCGGTAAAGACGGTTCGGTTATTGCGGTAGTTTTTGCCGAATCAACAAGCTACAGTCATGTCGGCTACGCACTGACTGGTTCAGCAGTGCAGCATGATATTGCCCAGGCCGAAACGCACAGCAACAGTACCGTCTCGACAGGCAGCTGCGCCCAATAGCGTCCAGGCGCAAATTCTGATACAATCACCCCTGAACCATAAGCAAAATGAAAACCTCAGAAGAACTTCTCAAAAAGAGCGTTGAAGCTCCGGCCGAGCTCCTGGACCGAACAGTAGTTGCTACCCAAGCGATTGCCACTGCTTTGCCAACAAACCAGGTGCTCAAAAAGACGCAGAATTATTGGCATATGCTCGGGCCAGGCCTCACTACCGGCGCCTCCGATGATGATCCATCAGGTATCGCGACCTATAGTCAGACAGGGGCCCAGTTCGGTTTCAAATTTTTGTGGCTGGCACCGCTGACATTTCCACTGATGGCTATCGTGCAGGAGATGTGTGCTCGGATTGGCTTAGTGACGGGTAGGGGACTCGCCGGTAACATTCGTATTCATTTCAGTACCAGCGTGCTGCGTACCTGCACCATGGTGCTATTTGCCGCCAACACCTTCAACATTGGGGCCGACCTGGGCGCCATGGCCAAGGCCGCACAACTGCTCAATCCACGACTGAGCTTCGGGCTTCTGGTAGTTGGCATGGGGCTCATAAGCCTCTATTTGCAAATTTTTACTCCCTACGTACGTTATGCCAAGTACCTCAAATGGCTCGCCATGGTGCTATTTGCCTATGTGTTCTCGGCACTGATGGCCCACCTAAACTGGCATACCGTGCTGTCACAAGCCGCCGTACCGCACATCGGCTTCAACAAAACAGAGTTGCTGTTAGTAGCGGCTATTTTGGGCACAACCATATCGCCGTATTTGTTTTTCTGGCAGACTTCGCAGGAGGTCGAAGAGCAAATTTTACGCGGTAAAGTCACACTACGCGAACGAAGCACAGTTACCACATCGTCGGAAATGCGCAGCATGCGTATCGATGTCTGGTCTGGCATGCTGCTCAGTAACCTGGTGATGTTCTTTATTATCGCCGCCTGCGGTGGCGTCCTGTTTGCCAATGGCATTACCGATATCAGGACTACTGCTCAGGCTGCTCAGGCGCTCAAACCACTCGCCGGTAATGCCACTTACTTACTTTTCTCGCTCGGCATCATCGGCACTGGAATGCTGGCAATACCCGTGCTTGCCGGTAGCAGCTCCTACGCCTTTGCCGAGAGCTTTCGCTGGAAAGAGGGCCTGTACCGTAACCTCAACCAAGCCCATGCCTTCTACGGCATAATTATTATCTCTATGCTCGTCGGGCTCGGGCTGAACTTTGTTGGCCTCGACCCAATCAAAGCCTTGATTTACGCCGCAGTTGGCAATGCGCTGGCCGCCCCAATTATCCTGGCACTTATCGTCTTGATTAGCAGCAACAAAAAAGTCATGGGCCACTGGGTAAACAAACGCTACGTTACAGGGCTGGGCTGGCTAGTGACTGGGATGATGGCACTCGCCGGTATTGGCGCCATCTTCTCGCTATTCTAAATTACTCGCCGCGTAGGGCAGTTATCGGATCTTTGCGGGCCGCCTGCAGAGCAGGGATCGAACCAAAAACAATTCCAATCAGCATTGACACTAGAGTTGCACCCACCAATACTTGCCATTGCACCACTGGTTGCAAGTCGCTGAATATCCGCAGCAGCAGGTTCACAATCAATGACACGACAATGCCGATAATAGCTCCCGTGAAGCTTAGGAGCATGGCCTCAGCAATAAATTCGTTCAGTATCTGGCGATTGGTAGCACCGACGGCTTTGCGAATGCCAATCTCATGCAAGCGCTCGGTCACCGACACGAGAGTAATGTTCATGATACCAATTCCACCGACGAACAGGGAGATAGCCGCAGCGCCAACCACCAGCTCCGTGAGCAGGCTTAACACGCTGCTGGTCTGCGCCAGGCTATCACTGGCCTGCAGGACAGCGAAGTCTTTGGTATTACCGTGATTTTTTAGAATAGTACTCGTTAGCTCTCCCGCCACGGCTGATGCAACCAGTTGTGTGCGTGCTTTGACCAAAATCTCGTAGGGCTGCGCGCCGTTACTAGTTAGTTGCCGAGCCGTAGAGTAGGGGATAAAGATAGCATCGTTGAATGACACATCGGCCGAAAACGGGGCTGCCGGGAATTCGTTAAACACGCCGCGCACCATAAACGTTTGGCCGCGGAATGTAAACGTCTGGCCCAGCGGCACCTCGCTATCAAACATCTGCACAGCGGCATGCTGACCGATCACCGCCACGTTTTGTCCATCGTCATCTGGGATAAAGAACACGCCGAAACCAATTTGCTGGTTCAGGAGCAGCGGCAAATCATCACCTGTGCCCACTACTGGGCCACCGTTATAAATACCGTGCGTGGCCTTGACGGTTCCGGCCACCAAGGTCAGCGGCGCAGAGGCTACCACGCCTTTGGTTTTTTGGACCGCCTGGATGTCTCGGTCGGATATCGTGCCGGTCGCTTTGGGCACAACCAGTGTACCCAGCCGACTTTGTACCGTCTGGTCGGCACCTGGTCGAATAGTGATGATACTATCGCCGGCATGATTTATCTGGCCGCTAACCTGGTGTTTTACACCTTCGCCAATACTCGCAATGGTAACCACCGACGCGATGCCGATAATGATTCCGAGCATCGTCATGTAGCTGCGGCTGCGGTGTGAACGAATAGTTTTGCGAGCGGTGGCAAATGCGCCGTGGGTTACGGATTTCATGATTTGCTCGCTTTCTTCGTGCTTTTTGCTGGGCGGCCTCGCTTGGCTGCCGGTTTGCGCTTACGGC
>JBBQTW010000057.1:0-4133 GCA_038234505.1 Saccharimonadales bacterium (SeqCode)
TGATTTAGTTTCACTACAGGACGCTCCGCTAAGCGTCGACAGAAAATGCCCACAGGGCATTCCTGGCCCCTTCGTCTATCGGTTAGGACATCAGGTTTTCATCCTGGCAAGAGGAGTTCGACTCTCCTAGGGGTCACCAAATATAAAGCTCACCTCAAAAGTGGGCTTTTTAATTGGTCGATTTTCGACCCATCCTTCACCTTTGCTATACTCGACTAGATGAACACGTTCTATATTGTCCGGCACGGCGAAACCGAAAACAACGTTGCCAAGCGGCTTTCTGGCTGGATAGATACGCCTCTGACTGCTGGTGGCCTGCAGCCGACCGAAAAAGTCATATCCAAGCTGGCAGGTCTAGAGATAGCCGAAATATATTCTAGCGACGTCGGCCGAGCCTTTATCACGGCTTACGTAATCGCTCGTGGCCTGGGCTTCACAAAGGAAATTCAGCGTCTGCCTGGCCTCCGCGAGGTTAATTATGGCGATGCGGCCAACATGCTCAGCGCCGAAGCCTACCAGCAATATCCGCAGCTAGACAGAGATACACACTACACGCCGCCAAATGGCGAATCACTCGACCACATGCAGCGGCGAGTTTTCCAAACATTGAACGAGCTAGACGCTATGCATAGCGATGCAACGTTAGCCCTGGTGTGCCACTCCGGCGTGATGGCGGCGGTGCGTGCCAGTCATATTGGGCAAGATTTCGGGGAGCATAACATCAGCGAAGCATACCCACACGACTATGTTGGCATGTTCACGCTTGCGGGTGGCGAAGTGGCGTCGTTTGAAGAGTTCTTGGGTTAGCAGTGGACTGGCCCCGGCTTTCTAAATCGCAAGCTTCGCGCTAGACTATAAAGCCTATGCATACGATTATAAAAATCCTAGCCGTCTACCTAATACTCGTGCCAATCGGTGCCTGGCTGGTGTATGTGTGGCGACTAAAAACTCGCCCGGCACAGCTTCGCTTCGTACTCGAAACAGTTGTTGCGGCTGTGATTGTGCTGATTTTGGCAAAAATCGGTTCGGCGCAGTATGACAACCCCCGGCCGTATGTAGTGGCCCATATTCAGCCGTACTTTTCTGCCAGCGCCGATAACGGTTTTCCGTCCGACCACACACTACTGGGCTCGTACCTAGCTATGCTGCTCTGGTATCACAACCGACGACTGGGCTGGGCACTGCTGGGCGTAGCATTAATAATCGGCCTAGCCCGCGTCGCTGGCAAAGTGCACCACCTAGTAGATATCGTGGGGGCTTTTGGCTTCTCTATCGTCGGCGTCACAGTGGGTATTTACCTCGTCCGCTGGGCGATGAAACGCTACTGGCCACACTTCGCTGCCCGCTAACAGTGCTATGATTGTGACATGTCACTGATCGTAACATTTACTGGCTTGTTTATCGCCGTTGTAGGCTATATAACGACCTGGTTTGTGATTGCTCGGCTCAGCAACCGGACAGATGTGGTCGATACGGCCTGGGGTTTGGGATTTGTTTATCTGGCATTAGTTGCCTGGCTGATGCAGGGTCACCCTACTGGCATACCACTCATTTCGCTGCTGTTTGTCGCGGCCTGGGGCTTTCGCCTGGCGCTGCATATCGGCAGTCGTAATTTTCGGAATGCCGAGGATGATTATCGCTACCAGGAGTTTCGCCAGAAGTGGCAACCCAACTACTGGTCGATGGCCTATCTGCGTATTTTTCTGCTGCAAGCCCTGCTGGTGCTTGTCATCGGCTCAAGCGCGGTGGCCAGTATACTAGATGGTCACCCAGCGTTAAAAGTGGTCGCAGTGTTGGGGTACGTGGTCTGGGGTGTCGGTATCGTCGTTGAAGCCATTGCCGACTGGCAGTTACGGCGGTTTGTGGCCACCAAAAAATCTGGGCAAATTATGCAGACGGGGCTGTGGCGCTACAGTCGGCACCCGAACTACTTTGGTGAAATCACCAGTTGGTGGGGTGCGGCTATCGTTGCGCTCAGCCTGCAGCAGTGGTGGGGAATTGTCGGCGCGCTGGTCATTACACTTCTTATTACCAAGGTTTCGGGCATTCCGCCACTGGAAAAGCATTATGCCGACAACCCAGCCTTCCAAAAGTACAAGCGTCGTACCTCTGTGCTGATTCCACTCCCACCAAAGTAAGGGGCGTGATACAATAACCATAAGTTCAAATAGGGTGGGGATGTTTACTAAACAAACAATTCGCGACATCGATGTCCGTGGCAAAACTGTGCTACTGCGTGCCGATTATAACGTGCCACTCGATAATGGCAAGATTACAGACGACTATCGGATCAAACAGTCACTGCCGACAGTGAAATTTCTGCTGGAGCATGGCGCCAAACTCATCATTTGTTCGCACCTGGGTCGGCCAGATGGCAAGCCGGACCCGTCCGCTAGTTTATTCCCCGTAGCCAAACAGCTCCAAAAGCTACTAGACAAGCCAGTCGAATTTGCGACGGACTGCGTGGGCGATAAAGCAGCCAAACCGGCCGGTAAACTGAAGTCGGGCGAGGTATTGCTGCTCGAAAACTTACGTTTCCACGCCGAAGAGGAAGCTAACGACAGTGAGTTTGCCAAACAATTGGCGTCCTTGGCCGATATTTTCGTCCAAGATGGTTTCGGGGTTGTCCACCGAGCGCACGCCAGCACAGAAGCTGTTACGCATTTCCTACCCAGTGTTGCTGGCCTACTGCTCGAAAAAGAAGTCGATACAATCACCAATGTCATGGAAGCACCACAGCGACCACTGGCGGCAATCATTGGCGGGGCCAAGATTGCGGACAAAATAGATATCTTGCACCGGTTTATTGATATTGCTGATTTTGTTGCCGTCGGTGGGGCTATGGCCAACACGTTCCTGGTGGCGCAGGGTATCGATGTCGCCAAGAGCCTGTACGATCAAGCCGATGTGCCGCTGGCCCGAGATATTATTGCCAAGGCGGCCGACAAAGCAAAAACACAGCCGTTCGTCTTCGCCCTGCCGCACGACGCGGTAGTGGCCCATGCGATTGATAAAACCGCACCGACGCGCATTGTTGACTGGTCGGCCCATGTTGTTGCTGATATCGAAAATTATCCCAAACGGCCACCAGCTATCAGCGGCCATATCAAAAGTGACGAGATGATACTCGATATCGGTCCGTTTTCGGCGTCGTTTATTGCCGGGGCTATCCAGCTCAGCAACACGGTGGTCTGGAACGGTGCAGTTGGTGTCACCGAAACACCAGCCCTCCATGACCCGATAGGTCCCACCGCCCACGGTACCGAAACGGTATTAGAAGCTATCATCGGTGAATTTGGCCACAAGCCGTATAGCCTGGTTGGTGGTGGCGATACCGTTGGTTTTGTGGAATCACGCAACATGGTGGCTAGTTTCAATCACGTCTCCACCGGCGGCGGCGCCAGCCTAGAGCTGATGTCTGGCCGCACACTGCCGGGTGTCGAAGCACTCCTAAACAAAGATAAGGTACAATAAGCGTAACAGTTATGACTAAACCAATCCTCGTCGTCGGCAACTGGAAAATGCACCTCAATACTCACGAGGCGAGCATCCTGGTGCACCGACTGAGCCAGCAGATAAAAGTTCACCGCAGCGTCGAGGTGGTACTAGCGCCAAGTAACCTCAGTCTACAACCGCTCAGCGTCGAGCTTGATCGCCGCAAGTTCAAACTTGCCGCCCAGGACGCTTATTTCAAAGACGAGGGTGCCTTTACCGGGGAAGTATCGTTCACCATGCTGCGCGACCTTGTACACTACGGCATCGTTGGCCACTCGGCCCGCCGGATTTATTTCAACGAAAGTCTAGAGGTCGTCCGCGACAAAGTTCAAGCGGCGGTCCGTAATGGTATCGTACCTATCCTGTGCGTCGGTGAAACCAAAGATGAACGCAACGCCGGTGAAACCAGGCAAGTATTGCACGACCAAGTCACAACTGCCATGGCCAATTTAACAAGCGAAGAAATTCGTGATGTTGTTATCGCCTACGAACCAGTTTGGGCTATCTCTACCTTTGACGGTGAAGTGGCCAAGCCCGACGACATGAAACGTGCCATAGCCTATATCCGCAAACAAATAGAAGAACTGTATGGCAATAAAGCTGCCGCAGAAGTCAGAATTCTCTACGGTGGTAGCGTG
>JBBQTW010000058.1:0-3918 GCA_038234505.1 Saccharimonadales bacterium (SeqCode)
TAAACGGGCTGATATTGTATCTGAAATGTCAGGCATTGAAGCAGAACTTCTTAACAAGCCCGTTATTCCAGTGGAGCAACTGATTGACGGCGTGATAAAATTAGTTGGAAACTTAGATTTTACAGATAAGAAATCTATAATAAGAAAACTAGTCACTAAGATAGAAGCAACCAAACAGGAGATTACTATATGGGGTCGAATACCAATTCCAGTCACAGAACAAGTTGGGTACTATGCTAACAATAGCAACGGGTACTTTACAAAACAAATACATGAAACTAACTTTTCAAGCCAGTTGTCAACTAACCCGTCGAAAGACGGAAAGGTTGGTTTAAATGCTCTCAATAGGTATCGTTGGCCTGCCCAATGTTGGCAAGTCTACCCTGTTTAATGCGCTGACTGGCAGCAACATCTTGGCTGCCAACTACCCATTCGCCACTATCGAGCCCAACACCGGCATTGTGCCTGTGCCGGACCCCCGGCTCGACAAACTGAGCGAGTTATACGGTGGTGCGCCTATCAAACCAGCTACCGTCACCTTCGTCGATATCGCTGGCCTGGTCGCCGGAGCGTCCACTGGTGAAGGCCTGGGCAACAAGTTTCTAGCCAATATCCGCACCTGCAATGCCATTGTCCAAGTCGTCCGTGCCTTCACCGACCCAAATGTCCTGCATGTCGACGAACAGCACGACCCCAGGCGCGATATCGATGTTATCAACACCGAGCTTATCCTGGCCGATCTGCAGACTGTCACAAATCGCGCTAGCAAATTCGAGAAGGAAGCCCGCGCCAATCCCAACCTGCAGCCTGTCGCCGACACTTACGCCCAGGTAAAAACCCTGCTGGACAGCGGCAAAGGCGTCTGGGACGACCCGTCCGTTGACCGCGAACACATCGCTGACTTACAGCTGTTAACAGCAAAACCAATTATCTATGTGTTCAATGTTGGCGAAGCCGACCTCAGTAGTGATGCCCGCAAACAAGAATTATCCAAACTCGTCGCGCCCGCCGGCGCTATCTTTGTGTGCGCCAAGCTAGAAGCCGAACTCCACAGCCTCGACCCGGTGGATGCAACCGAAATGCTCGAGAGTTATGGCCAGACGGAGTCCGGGCTTATTCAGCTGATCCATGCCGCCTATGCCACGCTCGGTTTGCAAAGCTATCTAACGGCCGGCGACAAAGAAGTCCGCGCCTGGACAATCCCGCATGGTGCCACCGCCCCACAGGCCGCTGGTGTTATCCACGGCGATTTCGAGCGTGGCTTTATCGCCGCCCAAATTGTCGACTACAACGACCTCATGGCTGCCGGTTCCGAACAGGCGGCCAAAGCCGCCGGCAAGGTCGCCACCGTCGGCAAAGACTACGTTATGCAACCCGACGATGTCGTAGAATTCCGGTTCAACGTCAGCAAGTAAAAGCAGCCAGGATAAGCAGCCCGACAAAAAGTCACGTCTGTGTGCCAGCGTGATCAGAAAACCGTTTGCGGGTGTTTCATGGTTGCCATGCAACCCGCTAACGTAGTTGAATTCCGCTTCAACGTTACAAAGTAGCTCTGCTCGCAATCATGAGCGAAATGCTCGCTCGAGTGCAGTTTGGGATGAACTGCGAAGCCCGCAAGCGAGGCGCACTTTCGGTCCGGTGAGTGCCGACTGGAACCGTTCGCCCAAAATGTGCCGAGCCAGCGTTTCCTAGTTCTAGCGGTATATCGATGGCTGCGAAGTGTTCATGGCCCGCGAGCCCAGGAAGCGACGCTGGCGGCTCATCAGTGGCAACCTGGTGTAGGCGCCGATTATCGGCGACACTTGTCGGTAGGCGGCGGCCTGGGTAATCATCGGTGCATGGTGTCGGGGGCCAGGCAGCTCTTGGACCTCCGGCTGTTGCGGGAACTGTGCGACAGCCGCGGCATCGAACATGCCCATATCGCTGGCCGGTAGCGGCGAGCCATATTCTAGCCTAAATGGCTGCTGTTGAACTGGCTGGTAGCCCTGTGCCGTCTGTTGTACTTGCTGAAGCATGGTGTAGTGCTGACGAATTTCGGCCACTCGTGTTTGGACGAAGTGGAACAGCTTGCGCAGTCGGGCTTGGTTGTAGCCAGTAAAGCGCAGCGCCTTGTTAGGAGTGCAGATAAACACATTGGAGTTGAGCATGCGGCGGTTGTAATCGATTTCGGATATCATGTCGAACCGAATGTCTTCGAGTGTCAGATACATCGGTTTTTTGTCTACTAGCAGCACACGCTGATCGGTAGCCGCCAGTAGCGCAAAACCGCCCTCGTACGAGCCGTTGACACAGTGTTCGAGCATTTCACCAGGCAGCAGCACATTGGCGAGCTCACGCAGCTCGGCACGGCCCCAAAATCGGAAATTGCAACCGATACGCTTCAATTCATCCTCTAGGTGCTTGAGTTTCATATCCGCCATCGCATTTCCTCCGTTTGTATCTTTATCATACGGCTCGGCTGGCTTGCAAATCGGTGAGAATGGTTACTAATCGCCTGAGACTTTTATCACAAACCTTGGTAGTCCCACCAAATGCTGGCTGAGCATGAGCATTAACAGAGGTATTGCTAATTTTCTGCGACGTGTCATAATCAACACATGTTGGCCGATTTGAAACAGACAGCCGAGTTGGTGGAGCTGTTTCGCTCGTCCGGCCGCGAGCAGACATTCAGAAAAGGTGACTATATTATCCGCCCTGGCGATTCCCCGTCGGGGATTTTTTATATCTATAAGGGCTTGGTGAAGGCCTACGATATCACCAAGTACGGTGAGGAAAACCTACTCATCATCCGTAAAGAGCACGAGCTATTCCCGCTTATCTGGGCCATAACCGGCCAGGAGCGACACGTTATTTACGAAGCGCTGGCACCAACCACGGTCTGGCAAATCAGCCGGGACCAGTTTACCGAACACATCAACAGCCACCCGCGCGCTCTGGCGCCGCTGCTCGACATGACGATAGAGATGTATCGCCTGCACAGCGAGCGCATTCTCAATCTCGAATACCGCTCGGTCCGCGAGCGTATTATCTCGTTCCTTTTAACCATGGCTCAGCGTTTCGGCGAACCGACTCCGGATGGCATACGCATCTCTGCCCCGCTGCGCCACCAAGACATCGGCAGTTCTATAAACGCCTCACGCGAAACCACCAGCCGCGAGCTATCAGCCTTGGAGCGCAAGGGTCTGCTCAAAAGCGAACAATCACTTATCACCCTCCTAGACGAAAAAGCCCTCCGCGAACAACTCGGCCACACCGACTAAAACTCCTGTTGCTCGTGTTTTGCCTAGACTCCAAGGAACTTTGTATGTGAGTGCAGTTCAGGATGAATAACGAGCACTGAAGCGGAGCGCACTTTTCGGTGCGTGAGCATCGGAGCGGAGTCAATCGCCCGAAATGTGCCGCATACACAGTTCCTACTTCCAGTTTAGGATAACTTTTTCGATAATATCAATAATTTTGTCATGATCCGGCACGTCATCGGTGTCGTAGTAGTGGTCGGTGTCCATATAGTTTTCGACCACGCTCAGACAGTACAAATCATCCGCCTGGACGTGCATGCGGTCCACTGCCCGCACGCTTGCCAACGGCGTCGCCACTATAACCTTTTTTATGGCCACCGGCTTTAAATACGTTAGCGCAATGTCGAGCGTAAAGCCGCTGGGGAAGCCATCGGCAACCAGTATTATGTTGCGACCTTTTATCAGCTCCTTTTTCATCACACCACCGGAGCCTATCAAGTGCTGCAAATCTTGGATACGCGCCAGCTTTTCCATCTCTACAAACCCAAAATACTCTTCCATCAGCTCATCCATTTCGCCCTTTTCGTAGGCCTGATTGAATGTAAACGAGCCATCTTGGGCGATAGCACCAATAGCTTCGATTTCCCGCGGCAGGTTGATTTCTTCGCTCATCAGCATT
>JBBQTW010000059.1:0-3797 GCA_038234505.1 Saccharimonadales bacterium (SeqCode)
CAGCTTGCCGCCATTCCGACCGAGCGGTATCCGTCTCGGCACGCCGGCTATCACTACTCGCGGTTTGGTCGAAAAGGATATGGAAACGATTGCTGAATGGATGAAGCGAGCCATAGACGCCCGCCAAGACGAGACTAAACTGGCGAAGATCCGGGAAGAAGTCAAGTCCTTCGCGCTTACGTATCCGCTGCCAAGTGACAAAGGATCAAAAAACGGGTCTGCAAAAACCTAAGGGAGTAATTCTGGCTCTTGATCGAGTGTAATTTGAAATTTTTGTTGTATCGCTGTCACTATCTTTTGTGTGAACCTCAACAAATCGGCCGTTGACCGGGCATGCTCGTTGACGATGACGAGCGGCTGAGCAGCCCACGTAGCCATACCTGTATCGAGATCGTGTATGTCTTTGAAACCGGCTTGTTCGATCAGCCAAGCGGCCGGAATTTTGGTCATACCTTTGCCGGTAGACCAGTGGGGAATGTCCGGGTAGGCTGCCTGCAGTTCCGTCAGCAACCCGTCATCGACTATTGGATTCGCGAAAAACGATCCGTTGTTTGCAACGACCGCTGGGTCGGGTAGTTTGCTCGTCCGGATGTCGATAACCGCTTGGCGCAGTATAATGGGCGAATAGGTAGTGATGTTCTGAGCTGTAAGATAGTCGGTGACACCCCGATAGAAGGGTGGCGACGGATTCTGCTTCATAAGATGTAGAGTGATTCCGCTAATGAGATAGCGGTCGCGGTCAGTTGTTTTGAATTTGCTGGTACGATAACCGAAACCGCAGTCGCTGGCTGGGATAGTCAAAAAGGTGCGTGTGTGGAGATCGAAGGCTTCGATACTGACGAGGATTTCTGCGATCTCTTGGCCGTAGGCACCGACATTTTGGATCGGTGTTGCCCCGGCCGTACCGGGGATAAGTGATAAGGTCTCGATGCCGCTGAGGCCTGCCAGTACCGAGCGTTCGACGACACTATCCCAGTTCTCGCCTGCGCCAACGGTTAGGTAATGATTGATTTCGTCTTCTGCAAAATCCTGGTAGCCCATAATCTTATTGACGATGACCAGGCCACTAAATCCTTCGTCGCGCCAAAAGATGTTACTACCACCCCCGATCATCAGTGGTGGTGTCTTGTGCTCGATGGCCCAGACTATAGCTGCTTCAATTTCCTTACGGGAAGTTACCTCTGTTAAATAAGCCGCCCGTCCGCCGAGCCGCATCGTGCTGTACTGTGAAAGGTCGATGTTTTGCTGCATGTTCATGCTGGTAGTATACAGGCTGAAGCCTCCGCCTGCACAGCTTGGCTTGGTTTGCCTGGCGCTGTGAAATGCGCATCGTTCCACCCAATCGCTTCTCTGGTGGGATAACTGTACGGGCGCCGCTCATGCTTGCCTCGAGTAGGTATCGAGTTTACAATATAAGAGTGCAAGAATCAAAACACACGCCACCATTCAAGACTCTCGGTACTCATCTGAGGTATTTGCGCGAGCACATTTCTGAAACGCTCGCCGAGGTATCAGGCGCCGTTGAAATACATGAAGATATCATGGAACGCATCGAGCAGGGCGTCGAACGGCCGAGCGAAGAGATCCTGATGTTATTGATTAGCCATTTCAACATGCAGGACAACGAAGCCATCCAGCTCTGGGAGCTAGCTGGTTATGATCGACGTGTCCATCCAGATATCGGCAGTACCAATCTCCAAGACGATTTTCAGTCTGGCAAACCGATGGTCATGCTGCTGGCCATCGATGTTCGCACCCAATACACTGATGGCGTCGATATCGCGCTGAATAACGCCGGTGTCGTCATGACATTTACTCAGGCTGGCGGCGGCGGTCAACCACAGCCTGTTGCCAGGGTAGGGATGAGTATTAATCAGGCTGAAGCGGTCGCCGCTGCCCTGCACCATACATTGTTACATGGTCGCTACCAACGCCCGAAGGGCCTGCCGGCTCCCGGTGTTCAAGATACCAGCGGCAAGCAAGATAATTAACAGAAGCACTCACTCATAAACGGTATAGTTGTAGTTACTCACTTAGGGGGTGAAACTATGAAGCGAACCAATTGGGACGAAGTTGCTGAAAATCAGTTCAAATCACTGAGCAAAGATATACAGGAAGACTGGGGCGATCTCTATACATTGACCAGCCGTCGACACGAACAAGAGTAAACTGACACACTAGCTACTGAGGACATCAGGTGGATAATGAGCCCCGAGTTCATGCGTCCCATCGTACACCCGCCTATCGGCTCCGTCCAGGCTCGTACCCTCGATTACCAACTGCCACTGGCACCGCCACCTCCGAAGCCGCCACCACCAAAGCCTCCAAAGCCGCCACCACCTGAACCACCGCCTCCAAGTCGCGTGCCACCGGCCCACCAGCTCGGTGTGAGACCGCTGGCGCGGCGCTGCTGGAAATTGCGCGATACTACAAAGTCGAGCAAGAGTCCCAGCAGCGCCAAGCCGACGATGCTGAGTACGCCGACGAATACAAAGCCAAATATTAGTCCGATGACGACACCTGTTATGGTGCCCAGGGCACCTCCCGCCCACCAGCTCTTCGAGCGGGCCAGGATTGAGCCGAGCCAAAGTGGTAGGAATAGCAGAAAGAAGAGAGTATCACTATTCAGTATGGAGCCAGCAGATGGTTTCGCGTTGCCTGACTGGAGCTTTGGGTCAGCCTCGCCGTGTATGGCCGTGGTGATACCGGCTAGGCCGTCGCTAATGCCCTGGTAATAATTGCCAGCACGGAACTGTGGTGTGATCCGGTCTCGGATGATTTGGCCGGACCGGATATCGGTCAGTGCTCCCTCGAGGCCATAGCCGACCTCAATCCGGACCTGGTGCTCCTCTACGGTGATTAGCAACAAGACGCCGCTGTTACGCTCTTTTTGACCGATTCCCCAATTGCGGGCTACCTTGATAGAATAATCCTCCAAAACCTCACCCTGGAGCGACGGGATAGTCAATATGCCGATCTGATTGCCGGTAGCCGTTTGCTCGTTCTGAATGGTCTGAGCCAATGACGCTTCCTGGTCCGTTGTGAGTATGTTCGCGTTGTCGACAATCGGGCTAGCCGTAGGTTTTGTCGGCACATCGAGCGCTGCTGCATGGCCGGCGAAGCCGAAGCTCAGACAGGCCGCGAGTATAGCGCATGCCAGTAGTCGCAGGTAGACCCGCGGTAGTAGATGGAAGTCGCGCATGTCAGATTTTATTGCCCGAAGTTTACGGTCGGGGCCTTTTGAGCCGCGCTATCGGCTTGGAAGTACGGGAACTTATCGAATCCGAATACGCCGGCAGTTATATTGGCCGGAAATCGTTGGATGCGGGCGTTATAGCCTGCCGCTGAGTCATTATAGTCTTTGCGAGCGACTGATATACGGTTTTCAGTACCTTCAAGTTGTGTTTGCAGGTCACGGAATGTTTGCGTCGCCTGCAACTGCGGATAAGCTTCCGATACGGCAAGCAATCGTCCGAGTGCCTGGCTGAGTTCACCTTGTGAGCTCTGGTACTGCTGCAACTGCTGCGGGGTAGCTTTGCTGGGGTCGATCGTTACCGCCGTCGCTTTGGCGCGGGCATTGGTGACATCCGTCAGCGTCTTCTGTTCGAAGTTGGCGGCTCCTTTCACAGTGTTGACGAGGTTTGGCACCAGGTCCGAGCGGCGCTGGTACTGCGTCTGGACGTTCGCCAGTGTGCGCTGCACATCTTCTCTGTTACTGACGAGTCCGTTGTAACTGCCGACGACCGTTAGGGCGAGCAGCAGGAGCGCCCCCAAGATTACACCGGGTACGAGCCATT
>JBBQTW010000060.1:0-3416 GCA_038234505.1 Saccharimonadales bacterium (SeqCode)
TCTCACCCGAGAAGGCGCCAATGTAGTTGTTCTCAACGCAACCGATACCAATGGTGTTGCAGCCAAAAATGCCAGCAAGCTCAAAACTAAGGGTCTGTATATATCTGCCACCGGCGACGCCAGCACAACCCAAGCGACGAGTACGATTATTGACGCTAGCGCCGGCAAAATGCCAGCTAGCCTACAGCTTTTAAAGAGCTTGTATGGCACAAACGTTGTCACGACAAGTCCATACACGAGCATTTACTATAGTGCCGATTTCATAGTCCTGGTTGGCACCGATCATGTCAGTACATCCACGACAACTACCGGTACATCAACCACCACGCAATAGTTCTAGCACGGCATTGATACAAATCACGTCAGGGGCTGTTCAACACCGACGGGAACGAGTACACTGGTATGGATGGATGCAGCCGCCGAGAAGAAATTTCAGGAATTACTGTCGAATTACCCGCTCAAAAGTTACCGGCGCGGTGAAATTATATTGTTCCAGGGCGAAGCCCCGCGGGTTGCCTATGTGCTGAAGACTGGCATGGTGAAGGCGTACAACATCAGTAGTAGTGGCGATGAAAAACCGATCGGCTTTTATGGTCCCGGCAGTCTGTTCCCCGCCGCCTGGGTCTACGGCAATGTGCCGAGTGCTATGTACTATTACGAAGCCTTTACCGACCTTACCCTCTATGGCGTGCCGGCCGATGAGTACCAGGGCTTCCTGCGCGCTAACCCAGCAATTGCGCTCAACGAGCTGAAGCGTTACGTATCAGACGACGTCGGCAAGACGATGCGCCTGAATGCCCTGCAGCACTCCCGGGCCAGCGATAAGCTGATTTATACACTGCACTACTTAGCGCTGAGTCATAGCCGACCAATCGCTAACGACGGCGTCGAGCTAACGCTCCTGCTGACTCATCAGGACTTTGCCAACCTCACTGGTCTTACCCGCGAAACAACCGCTACCGAGCTCAACAAGCTCAAAAAGAGCGGAGTTATTAGCTACGGCAAGCACACACCCTACAAGATTAACATCGGCAAACTGCGCAGCACGCTGAACGATCAGTTTATAGCTGACCTACAGATTAGTAACTAAACAGTTAGCGGCCGAGATATTAGCTAACGACTTTGTCGCTGACGGCTTCGGCGGGCCTTTCGAGGGCATCGGTGATAATACGCGACAGGTTTTGCGGGGCGGTCCACGACTTGATAATACAGCGGTGAGCACCGAGCTTGTAGGCTTCAGTTACTTCCGGTGAGTTTTCCATATTAGTGAATATGAGTACTTTGACGTCTGGGTGTTTTTGCTTGAGCTCATAGTTCTGCAAGAATTCCAGGCCACCCATGATAGGCATCAGTAGGTCCAGCAATATAAGGTCTGGTTCGAAAGACTTCAAGGCTTCCAGCGCGCTTTTGCCGTCGAACGCCGTCTGGACGGTGTGTCCAGCTTTGTCGAGAATCAGCCGATAGGCAGCGTTCAAATCCTTGTCGTCCTCCACCACTAAAATCGCTGCCACGCAACACCTCTTTCGCTTAGATTGTTACCATTAACTCCTATATTCTTACCACAAGTGATACAAGTTTTTGTGTAAGATTTCGTACAGTAACACCGTTGAAAACATCGAATATACGATAAACCCTAGGTTGTTTCCACTGCTGGCTGCTCGGTCAATTGTTTGGGTACGCTGGTTGGCCGGCGTGGTAATGAAAAGTAGAACGTACTGCCTTTGTTCTCTTCGCTTATGAATGACACTTTGCCGCCAAGTTGTTCGGCGAGCCCACGTACGAGGTACAGGCCAAGCCCGGTGCCGCTGGTTTCTAGCTTAACGACATTCGGAGCCCGGAAGAACTTCGTGAAGATTTGCGAGCGAGCGCTTTTGGGTATCCCAAAACCGGTATCCTGGACACTGACTAACAGATTGCCAGGTCGATTGGCTATGCGGATGGTTACCCTGCCGCCATCTGGCGTGTATTTTATTGCATTGCTGGCTAGATTGGTGATAATTTCTTTGGCTATCAGGCTGTCAGTTTTTACCGGATATTGGGCAGCTGGCGCAACCATTGTGAGTTCGATCTGTCGGCTATGGGCGGTGTGCTCGACTTCTTTTATCACTTCGTCGATTAATTTTTTCATATTCAGAACTTTGGACTGGATGGATATACTGCCAGATTCTATGCGGGTGATATTGAGGAGCGTGCTTATTAACTCGTTCATGCGGTTACTGGCGGAGATAATTGTCGACAGCGAACTTGTCTGCTCGGCCGTTACCGGGCCCATGTACCCCTCCATGAGCATATGGGTGTAGGTTTTGATAGCCGACAGCGGTGTCCGTAACTGGTGCGATGCCAGAGATATAAATTCACTTTTCATAGGATCAATTTCGAATTCCAGCGTCACGTCGCGGAAGACTTCGATAGCACCAATTGGCCGGTCGTTGTGAATAATCGGTGACACGGTTACGGCTACTGGCAGCTGTTCGCCGTTTTTACGCCGATAGTACATTTTTTCGGATACTGGCTGGCCAGTTAGGAACGCCCGCGTAATTGGTCGGTCTATCAGGCTTACCGGACTGCCATCTTCGCCGAGCGCAATGATAACATTCGGGAACCAGGCACCTTGGATATCGGCTAATTTGTAGCCCAAAATTCGCAAACCCGCGGGGTTAATACGGGTAATTTTGCCAAATTCATCGGTGGTAATGGCACCATCACCAATGCTGCTAAACAATGCCTCGGTTTTGGCCTGCTCTTCGGCGGCATCAGCCTGGGCTCTAGAGTCTGCTGCCTTCATGCGCCGCCTTTCGTTTGTCTTGCGGTGGGCTGGCTATACGCTCGAGTTGCAGGATGTATTCTTCGACAATTTCACTATCATCTGTCAGCATAGCCACCGCGACCCGTATCCAGTCCGTTAGTACCGCCAAATCCCCAATACCAAGTTTGGCAGGGTCTTTGTGTAAGTGGTTTTGTATCTGACGGTCGATAAATCGGTCGGCAGCCGGACCAAGGTAGATGTGTGTAATGTGTACTACCCGTTCGTAAACTGATTTTGTCGGTTGGTCGGGCACTAGACCTCCTCTATCTTTCTGAGTCGCTCGGCACCGCGCGCCACCAGCATAAAGCCGACAGCATAGGTAAGCAGCACCAAGTACAGCAAAACAAGTGAGCCATTGAGGTTTATGTGCCGCACATACGCACTATTGCTAGTGATATACTGAAGTGCTATCGCCCCGACGATAGCCAGTGATATACCCCCGGCCAACATCGACAGGGCGCGACGATACAGCAAGCCACTAACTGACCGGCGATAGGCTCCGATTTGAAACGCTGCAACTAAACCCATCAACCAAGCGTACAGGTAGGGGATGATTATCGTAAATATAATTAGCCACATTGGTAAGTGGTATGGGTTGTTATGATTAGTG
>JBBQTW010000061.1:0-3204 GCA_038234505.1 Saccharimonadales bacterium (SeqCode)
TGCTCGACTTTCGACCAAACTGCACTATGTTTCGAAAACCCCTAGCAGCAGGATTTCAGGATAATGATATACACAACATTTGCAGATAGTTCGTCTGGCCTCGGCGCCCTTGGTGTCGACGGCAAGGCTTTTGTCATACAGCTCATCACGTTTGTATTGGCATTTTTCGTGCTGAAGCGTTATGCATTTAAGCCAATTACGAAAATGCTCGACGAGCGGCACCAGACTATCGAACAAGGTGTGGCCTTGGGCGAAAAGATGAAGCGCGACGAAGCGAAGCTTGCAGCCGCAATTGACGAGGAAATGGCCAAAGCGCGCAAGGCAGCCGACGGCATCATTGCCGAAGCTAACTCGGCCGCCCGTGACAAGGTCCGCGACGCCGAAGACAAGGCCCGCGACAAAGCGGCAGGTGTGCTAAAGGATGCCGAAGAGCGGATTGTCGCCGATACCGCCCGGGCCCGCAAAAAACTACAAGGCGAATTGGTTGGCCTGATTTCTGACGCTACCGAAGCTATCATCGGCGAAAAAGTCGATGCCAAAAAAGACGCGCAGCTTATCGACCGCGCCCTGCAGGAGCAAAAAGCCTAATGAAAACCCCCCGGACTCGTATTGCCAACACTATCGCCGACCGTACACTTAGCAAGGGTATCGATAAAACTATCAGCCGTGAGATTGCCGCTTATTTACTGAGCGAAAACCGTGTTGGCGAACTTGATTCGCTACTACGTGATGTCCAGGCCGACTGGGCCGACAAAGGCTATGTGGAAGTCCTGGCCGCCAGTGCCTTCCCGCTGTCTGCAGCAGTCAAAGCCACCATCACAACTCGTGTCAAAGTGCTCTACCCTGCTGCCAAGAAGATAGTTGTCACAGAGGTGCATGACCCAGCAGTTTTGGGCGGCGTACGCCTGAGCCTAGCCAATCAACAGCTCGATTTGAGTGTTGAGGCCAAGCTAAACAAATTCAAGCAATTAACCGTAGCCGGAAAGGAATTCTAGAATGGCAGAATTATCAATTACCGAACTGTCCGCCGACATCCGGGCGGCGATTGCAGAGCTCAAGACCCGTCCAGAAATCGAAAGCGTCGGTGTTGTCACCCGAGTGGGTGATGGTATCGCCTGGATTTATGGTCTGGCGCAGGCTGGTTATAACGAAATGCTGGAGATAGATGGTATCGACGGCACCAAAGTTACGGCTTTTGCCCTAAACCTGACCGAAGATGAAATCGGCTCGGTTATCCTTGGTGACGACACCAACATCAAGGCCGGTGCTAGTGTCCGCCTGAGTGGCCAGGTGCTCGAAGTGCCTGTTGGCCCGGAACTTGTTGGCCGCGTTGTCGACCCACTGGGGAACGCGCTCGATGGCGGCGAACCTATCAAGACCAAGCAAACCAGCCGCGTGGAGCGACCAGCGCCCGGCGTACTCGACCGCAAATCTGTCCACGAACCACTAATGACGGGCCTGGTGGCTATCGACTCGATGGTGCCTATCGGCCGTGGTCAGCGTGAGCTTATCATCGGTGACCGCCAAACCGGCAAGACAGCTATCGCGGTCGACACCATGGTGAACCAAGCCAAGCAAAAGACCGGTGTTATCAATGTCTACGTTGCTATCGGCCAAAAGCTGTCGAAGGTGGCCGCGCTGCAGGAGCGACTGAAGCGCGAAGGTGTTATGGACCAGACGATTATCGTTGCCACTGGCCCGTCTGACCCAGCTGCCATGCTTTACCTAGCGCCATACGCTGGTGCGGCCATGGGTGAATATTTCCGCGACAACAAGCAGCACGCGCTGATTATTTACGATGACCTGACCAAGCACGCGGCGGCTTACCGCCAAATGTCACTGCTACTCCGCCGCCCACCGGGCCGCGAAGCTTACCCTGGCGATGTCTTCTACCTGCACTCGCGTCTGCTAGAGCGCGCTGCCAAACTCAGCGACGAGCTTGGTGCTGGCTCGCTGACTGCCCTCCCTATCATCGAGACCCAGGCCGGTGACATTTCCGCCTATATCCCGACCAACGTCATTTCTATTACCGATGGCCAGATTTTCCTGGAAACTTCTCTGTTCTATCAGGGTATTCGCCCGGCTATCTCTGTCGGCCTATCTGTATCGCGTGTCGGTGGTGCTGCCCAGTCGAAGGCTATCAAAGCCGTCGGTGGTGGTCTCAAACTTGCCCTGGCGCAGTTCCGCGAACTCGCAGCTTTTAGCCAGTTCTCGACCGATCTCGATGCTGAAACTCGCCAGATTATCGAGCGTGGTCAACGCCTAACCGAACTGCTCAAGCAGTCGCAATTTGCCCCCTACGCTGTCTGGGAAATGTATGCCGTACTCTACGCCGCCAACGAAGGCGCGTTCGACCCAGTACCTCTGGACAAAATCGAAGTTGCCCGCGAAGCCCTGCTGCGTGAGCTGAAGACCAAGCACGCCAAACTCGTCGACACTATCAATACCGGTGACAAAGTCGCTGACGCCGACAACGAAGCTGTCCTGAAAGTCGCCAACGATATTGCCAAATCGTACGTAGTCAAGGAAGTAAAAAAGTAGACTCAATGACAACTGACCGACCATCCCTTGAAACGCGTCGGGATCCACTAGTGGGTCAACTTGCGCCGACGCGCGAAATGGCGCTCGAATCACTCGAACTATATGTTGAGCAGTTAAGCGTGGGTGGGTTGCTCAAAGTACGCGATTTAGCAAAACAAGAGGCGGACATGGAGTGGGTACGAGAAGATGGCTAGCACGATTGCGCTCAAACGCCAGATTAAATCTATCAAGGGTACGCGCCAGATTACCAAGGCGATGCAGTTGGTGAGTGCCAGCAAACTACGCCGGGCGCAGGAATATGCTGCCGCTAGCCGGGCCTATGCCGAACTTGCCGGTGAACTGTTGGCCAAACTGAGCGGCATACATGAAGTTGAGCGTCAGCCACTATTCCAGAAACGCGACGTCAAATCTCGGCTGTACATCGTCGTTACCAGCAACAGTGGCTTGGCCGGTGCGTATAACGCCAATGTCCTAAAACAGCTGACCAAGGGCTTGCGCGCCGATGCCGATGCCAAAGTCACAAGCCACGTCATAGCCATTGGCAGCAAAGGTGCCCAGTTTGCCCGCCGCTTGCATGAAGTTGACCTGGTAGCGGTTTACCCCGGCCTGGGTGATCACCCAACAGCTAACGACACACGGCCTATCCTCAACACCATGCTGGAC
>JBBQTW010000062.1:0-3179 GCA_038234505.1 Saccharimonadales bacterium (SeqCode)
CCCGACCAGCTGTGGATAGTTGTGCCGCCGATATGCGTGGCAGCGATACCGGTGCTAGCCGTAACCGCCACGACCTTGCCCTGCCGGGTGGCCCGCTTAACAAATTGGTTGAGTACGTAGGTTTTACCAGCGCCCGGGGCACCGGTCAAAAACACCGACTCACCAGATAACATAACTTGTAATGCCTGCGCTTGCCTCATAGGCTACTGATTATAGCAGGCTAGTTGGCGGCTGGTTTTTTGGCTGGGCGACGGTGGTCGCGGTACTGCAGGACTCGTTTGAAACTGTCGAGGCGGACGATGTACGACTCGTAGGCGTTGTAGAGCTGGGAATAGTGGCCGCTTGGCGTCATGACGTGCAGAAGGCGCTTTTTGGCTTCTAGATATTCGACGAGCGAGAAAAAGTCGCCATCGCCAGATACGATAATGGCTTTTTGGTAATTGCTCATTTCTTTCATGGCCCACAGCACGAGGTCGGTGTCGATATTGCCCTTCACGGGTTTTTTATCCTCTGGTTCACCCTGAGCGTTGAGTTTTTCCTCTGGTTTTAAGCGTGTCATGTCGAAAGTGGGTTTGAGCACGACCATGAAACCGGCATCGTGCATTTGGTCGTACAGAGACTCGTTTTCGGGTATGTAGCCAATAAACATGAAGGCTTTGTCGACACCATATTCGCTGGCGAGCCATTTGCGGAACTGTATCCAGTTCATTTTCCAGCCAAATTTTTGGGTGCCGACATTCAGGTTCTGACTGTCGATGAACGCGTAGACGACTGGTTTGCCAGATTTAGCGGGAGATTTTGGTGGACGTACCATGGTGTAACTTAATCATACCACTATGGGAATATTACGAAACCAGCCGATACGACGGCAGCGCTAATAAACACACCCCACGCCATGTCGACGACGACAAGTTTGAGCGGCCAGCGGCGTAGTGTCGCCATGTTCGTCAGATCGTAGGTGGCGTACATGGCAAAGCCGAGCAACGCTGCGTGGCGGAAGGCGTAATCCCAACTGTGGAGCAACAGCGCCGGTTCGAGCGCGAAATACAGCAAGGCCCATAAATATATCAAGTAGAAGATTGCTGCCGGTGCAAACCGCGGCTTGTCGGCCAACATCCTACCGAGCTGATCTTTGTAAAAGCTATTGGCAATGACGCCAATCCACAGTGCATCTAGTAGCAGGAACAGACAGGCACATACAAAATAATGGGCGAGGAAATTCATGCGCGCCCTAGGGGTGAAGCCAGCCGATAACGGCGCCCATAGCTAGTAAGGTTACTAATTCATTACCAAAAGTCAGCAGCGTCAGGGCTTTTGGCCGTTTTTCGAACACATCATGCGTAAAGATACGCGCCGCTACCAGCCCCAGCCAGGCCCAGAATGCCGTCGACACTGCGTCGAACATCCAGCTGTTGCCGAAGAAGCGGTGACTCAAAAACACAAAATGCGCCAAAACGTACGCCGAGACCAGCGATGCCACGAAGACTTGCGCGAGCAGCGGCGCCATATTGCCAAATGTCATCTCGCCGTCCATCTTGATTTTGGCCAATTTGGCCCAGGTCCGCCCAAATACGCTCTGCGCATACCAAATACTACCGACTATCATGCTAGCAACGACTGCTAACAAGACTGCGAGATAATTAACATCGACATTCATGCCCTGCTCCTCAATTTATATCCGGAGTATGCACCCGCCGCTACGCTTTGTCTAGCCTGATTATTTGCTGGCGTGGACGCAGAGAATGTTGCCGTCTGGATCTTTCCACCAGGCCGCGTTCTCGCCCTCTGCGACAAGCACATCGCCCAGCCATTCACCCTCCGGCATCTCGAAGTGCTCGAACGTCACACCCTTTGATTTCAAATCAGCGACAACTGCTTGGATGTCGTCGACATCCCAGGTTGCCGTCGTGGCCTGATTGGTACCGGCATACTGCGACGGGTAGACCTGAATCATACTGTTACCACTCTTGTACACGACACCATGATCACCTTCCATAACCGTATCGTGGAGGCCGAGCACACCCTCGCAATATTCCCTAGCCGCTGCTAAATCTTTGACAGCAACTGTTGCTACCACGTTTGAGTCACTTAACATAGTCTATCCTCCGTTAATACCCCGCAGTATGCACCCTGCAAACGAGGCCGCACAAGCCGAAATTTTACGTTTGAGCTGTGATACTCATCAATAGTTTAGCGGTATTCGGGGTTCTGAAAGTCGAACCGCTGGCCACCGTCCCACTCGGACCGCGAATTGCCGTAGGCAGGTATACCGCCGCCCTCTTTGATAAGTTTGGCCAAGTGCATGAGATTCCAGGTCATAAACGTGGTGTTGCGATTGGTGAAGTCGCTATCGAACCCGGCCCGCGTACCATCGGGTAGTTTATCGCCGTAACTGGGGCCAGGACCAATGTCCCCGAGCCAGCCGGCATCGGCCGTTGGTGGGATGGTGAAGCTCAGGTGCTGCAAGCTGTAGAGGATGCTCATGGCGCAGTGTTTGACGCCGTCTTCGTTGCCGGTTATCAGGCAGCCGCCAACTTTGTTTATGAACACGTACTGCCCGGCCTCGTTTTGCTCGTGGCCGACAGAATACAGCCGTTCGATAACCTTACGCGTTTCCGAGCTATTGTCTCCCAACCAAATTGGTCCGCATACCACGACAATATCGGCAGCCTTGACCCTTTCATAAATTTCTGGCCAGGTATCTTTGTCCCAGCCAAACTTGGTCATGTCTTGGTGAAGTCCGGTTGCTATTCCGGAGTCGATGACTCGGATAACTTCGGTATCGACACCATGCTTGTCCATAATCTTCTTGCTGACGTTTATCAAGAGGTCGGTATGACTGTCGCCGCCGTCCTTGGTAAGGGTACCGTTAAAATATATTGCCTTTAGTCCGCTAAAATCCCATTGTTTGTCCGCCATTGCCTGTCTGCTCCCTATTTATACCCACATCATACGCCCACAAAACAAGCCCTACTGTTAACTTTTACCGTAACGCTTTTTATACTCTGTCACTGTCATGTATGAGCTGGAATCCTCGACTCTGTCGACAAACAAAATGCCGTTTAAGTGGTCTACTTCGTGCTGAATAACGTGAGCAACGATGCTATCGAAGTCGGCCACGTGCACCTCACCGTGCTCGTCCTGCCATTTTAGGCGTATCTTGGTATAGCGCGGCACTT
>JBBQTW010000063.1:0-3038 GCA_038234505.1 Saccharimonadales bacterium (SeqCode)
GTAAAGACACAGACAACGTCCGAGCCATTTGCTACAGCTACATTCGCCTGGCGTGGACTACCGTTTGGGGCACCGCTCGTCAGAACAGTACCGGAGCCGTTAAGGTCGCGGCAACTCACACTTGTTGTGTAGTTTGCCAGATTCGTACCCGTGCCGGCCACTTCGCCGACGCTGTGTGTGCCGTCGGGCACAACGACTTCACCAGTAGTGCCGCCATTTCCGACATCGACCGCCTTGGTCACCCCATCAATTTGCAGGTTGAATTTGCCTGGGTCGTCCGCCGGTATGAGCACTTTTTTAACTTCTAGCTTCCCGGCTTTTGGCTGAGCTATTACACAATCCGATGGGGCTGAGTTGGGTGAACCTGAAGGATAAGAGCATACATCAATGAGTTTTGCATTACTACCACCAACCGTCGAAAGCTGTACCGTACATGACGCCTGTGTATCATTTGGGTAATCATCACCAGGGCCCTTTGTCGCACTCGCATTGAAGGGATCATCCTGGCTCTGCACGACTGTACAGATCGTCGTACCGCTTGAAACAACTGAATTCGGTGAGGTACAACGATCAACGGCCTTGTCACTGCAAAAGTACGTCGTCAGAGCACCAAAACCGGCGGGATTTCCCGTAGTGCTCACGCACACAGCATAGTCAATCTCGCCATTGCCATTAGTATCAAACAAGTTGCAAGCGTCCATTGTGTTGGCGCCTTGTGTCCCTGCGTCATCCCAGTTCCATGTGGTAGCGACCGTGTTGGGCGATCCGGCATAGTCAGCACACAGCTTTGTCAGGTCTTTCTGGCCGGGAACATCGTTCGCACCAGCGGTGTCATTGACGCAGTTTGCAGTCGCATGGGCTATGTTCGTGGGCATGAACGGCAAAGCCGCGCCAGCTGCCTGAGCAGTTAACAGGCTGAGGACCATGACAGTAGTCTTTACCTTATTTGATAAAGTGTGTAGCCATTTGCCCATTAGTCAGTACTCCTTGGTTAGTGTGTTGCAGCCACCACTGCAGAAATTGTTAACGTAAACGCTCATTTTATGTATTGAATGTGATTATCATACTTTTTTGCGTATATTGCAAGCATTTTATTTAATAGGTTTAAGCGTGAGCGGAATCACGCTTGCATAAGCACATCGGCAGGGGTATATTTGAGGGTAGCCATGCGCGGGCTTTTTGGGCTCCAAGATTCCTCCACGCAGACTATTTTTACACTCAGGCACGCACGCTCCGGCCCCTACGTCGCCTCCTACAAATTACGGTTTTTTAGCAGATTCTAGCCCGTGAACGGCGCGCTCCTATCATAAAAACCTCTCTCGTTTGTCCGTTCCCAATCTGTAATTACGCAGCTTTGGTCTCTTTATTACTCTCAAGATTTGTAGGAGATTCTCTTTATGACACAGGTTATCAACACGGAAATTGCCGTTAATTCTTTTTACTTCGCCGACCCCTCTGGTCGCAAGCCATTCCCGCGTCGCATGGAGTGGAACGGCCAGCTTATTAGTTTTGCTTCTGAGGGCCTGCGCTACCTGGTAGAACAGGGTGGCCAGCTGGTGCAGCTGTTCGACATGACCGACGGCGGCGTCACATACCGCTTGCGCGAGCAGGGCAGCGAGTGGACACTCGTCGGCTTCAGCGGGGAGGTCACCCGATGAAGCGCCACACCCTCACCCCAGAAGAGAAGTTATGGCAGCAGGTCTGGCGCGTCTGGCCACACGCCATGCAGTACGAAACGGTCGAAACGCCGTTCGATGCACCGTCACGAGGCACGCACGCTGGGCTGGAGCGCGGTCGCGCCTGGCTAGCAACCAAACAACAACGCCGGCACAAATCGTAGCCAGGACACCCGCACATGGACCCGACAGTTGTTATCAATGAGCGTGTTGACGTGGTGGCCACCTATAAACGTGGCGGCGACGTTAGTTCGCTGTGCGTGCCGTGCCGAATGCGCTGGCGTGGCCGGGAGATAGAACTAACCGAGCTAGCCCTGCGCCACCCAACAGTCCAGGGCAAGCGCATGATCCATGTCTTCCACGTCAGCGACGGTAGTAACGGCTACCGGCTCGAGTTCGATGCCGAGCGGCTCACCTGGACCCTCGTAGCGATGATTGCCGAGAAACCATGACGGATTATCACCTAAACCAGGAAGACCCCCAGTTGATGCATATCGACCTCAACAGTGCATTTGCCAGCGCCGAACAGCAGGCCTGGCCGAGCTTGCGCGGGCGGCCGATGGGCGTTACCAACAGATTGTCCAAAGAGTGCTGCGTGATAGCAGCCAGCTACGAGGCCAAAGCACTCGGCATAAAGGTCGGCGTGCGGCGTAGCGAGGCCATGGCAATCTGCCCGGACTTTATCATGCTAGAAACCGACCCCAGCAAATACACCTGGATGTACCAAAACCTGCTGCGTATCATGAAAACCTACTCGCCAAACTTCAAGATGAAAAGCATCGACGAGGGCGTTATCGACTTTCACGGCGTGCATCGCACGCGGTCGCTGCAAGATATCGGCTACGAGATAAAACAGCGCATGTACGACGAGGTGGGTAGTTATATGCGTACCAATGTCGGTATCGGGCCAAATCGCTTCCTGGCCAAAATGGCCGCCGGCTGGCACAAGCCAGACGGCTTGGACACGCTCGACCACCACAACCTGATAGATTTTTATAAAAGTATCGAGCTCGAGGATATCACTGGTATTGCCGAAGCCTTTTCGGCGCGGCTGCGGGCAGTCGGTGTTACGACGCCGCTGGAGTTTCTAGAGGCCAATCATAATTTTCTGCGTAAGCGGGTATTTAAAAGTATCAACGGCCTCTACTGGCATGACCGCTTGCGTGGCTTCGAAATGGACGCCCAGCCCACCCAGCTGGGCATGGTCGGCCGCCAGTGGGTACTGCGCCGGGCTAGCAACGACGACGACTGGCTCAGAAGCTGCCTGCATTACCTAGCCGAGACCGTTGGCATGAAGCTGCGCTACCGCAATGTCGAAGCCCGCGGCATCTGTGTCTGGATGTCATTTAACATCGGTGGTGG
>JBBQTW010000064.1:0-2853 GCA_038234505.1 Saccharimonadales bacterium (SeqCode)
CAGTGCGACCGTACTGGACCGAGCGCTACAGCAACTTTTCTATATAGCCGGCGTGTCCTATTACAAGGCATTTCTGGCGCCGAATATTACAGTCGAAGCCGGCCAAATTGATGCCGGATTGAGCCAGTTTTTGAACGCAACATACCAGCGCGGCCTCGGTGAGTTTTTCTATGTCAACCAGCTAAATCCACGAACCAATATTGCTTTTCCAGTTAATACACACGATAAACTTAGCATGTTAAGTGTTGTCGGTGCAGGTATGCTTGTCGGCATTGGTGGTGGTAAAGATTCACTAGTAAGTACCGACCTACTGCGGGAAACAGAAAACCTCTCAACCTGGAGCCTGGGGCACCGCAAACAATTGACGCCCCTCGTAGAGCGTATCGGTACCCCACATTTGTGGGTAGAGCGCCAGTGGGACAAACTACTGCTCGAGCTGAACAGCCAGGGAGCTTACAACGGTCATGTGCCGATTTCGGCAATTATTGCCTGCGTGGGCACGGTGGTGGCTATTCTAAGTGGTCGACGTGATCATGTGGTGTCCAATGAACAATCAGCCAATGAGCCAACCCTCAGCTACGATGGTGTCGCTATTAATCACCAGTACTCCAAGTCTCAGGAGTTTGAGCAAGCATACCAGCGACTTTTGGACACAAGTTTTAGCGACGGACTCCGCTACTACTCGCTCCTACGACCACTGAGCGAGTTGCGGATTGCCGAGCTGTTTGCGGCCGACGGCTTCGATACGTACCATGACGTCTTCAGCTCATGTAACCGCGCGTTCACACATGACAGTCCTGGCCTTTTTTGGGATGGCAAATGTCCAAAATGCGCTTTTGTGTTTTTGGCCCTGACGCCGTTTGTTGACCGAGCGAAGCTAGAAGCCTTATTTGATAAAAACCTGCTGCTCGATCCAGACCTAGAGCCAACCTACCGTCAATTACTCGGCATAGAGGGTGACAAGCCACTCGAGTGCGTGGGTGAGGTTCGGGAATCACGGGCTGCCATGCGCCTAGCCCAAGTAATCTACCCCGAGCTGGCGCACTATATATTTGAACTACCACCTGACTACGACTTCCGGCAGCTGAGCTCACATGAGTTGCCCGCGGAAGTCTGGCAACAAGTCAGCCCGAAGTTTTAGCTCTCGCTGCTGCGGCTGGCTGCTAGGATGACGTTTTCGAACAAGGCGCAGACTGTTAGCGGGCCGACGCCGCCCTTTTCGGGTGTGATGGTGATATCTGGCAGCTCACGGACATCCGGCGCGACATCGCCCACCAAGCCGTTGTTGTCGGCCGCAACGCCGGCATCGACGATGATTACATTAGCGCGCACCATGCTACGAGTTATCAGCCCAGCAACTCCGGTAGCACAAACAATAACATCGGCTTGCTGGGTCACTGCCGCCAGGTCGGGCGTCGATTTGTCGGCAACGGTCACGTCGTAGCTACTAGCCTGCCACATACGTGCCAGTGGCTGACCAACCAACCTGCCCTGCCCCACTATGGCAATGTGCTTGCCGGCTAGCTCGATGTTGTAACCGGCCAGTAACCAACTAATAGCGACTGGGGTTGCCGGGTCGAAATTGGTCTCGGCCGCCAAGCCATCAACGTCCTTATTGGCCGCCACGGCGTTCAAAATTTCTGTGGTTTGTTGTGGCTCGGGCAGCGGAATTTGCACAATAATACCGTGCACGCTCGGGTCGGCATTCAGCTCAGCAATTCGTGCCATGGCCGCTGACTGCTCGATAGTATGTACCTCGACATCCACCAAAATATCGGCACCGTATTCCTGCTTTAGCTTCATGTAACTATCAACTATCTGGTCTGGATTGGTACGGATAATTGCCAATTTTGGCTGCACATTGCCAGACTGGCGCAGCGCCCGAACTTGGTGCGCCTGGCGCTCCTGAATAAATCCGCTCAAATCGCGGCCATTTAGCAATTTCATATCTGTTATTGTAACAGACTAGTGTTAGGCGGCAGGTGCAGCTGGCGGCAGTGTCTCGTCGCTAGTCTCTGGCTCAGTTGCTTCGGTCGGCGCGTCTGGCAGTGGTGTTGGGTCGGCAGATTCGGCAGGCGGTTCAGATGCATCAACAGAAGGCGTCACGGGGTCCAATGTAGGTGCAGTTTCCGCAGCCGGAGTTTCTACAGGCGCCACTGGCGCGGCAACTTCAGGTGAGACAGGAAGATTAACCTCGGCTGCCTGATCATTAGCTTTTTTCTTAAATAGTCCAAACATATTTTATTCCTTTGTTTATGAGCGATACTGTTTATGCTAGCACTCTTTCGGTCGATTCCAAATCGTAGCTTGTAAAAACAGGGGTAATTTGGTAAAGTTTTTTGGTAAACGTGCAGACTTGCTCGCACGTCATAGGGGCCAGTAGCTCAGCTGGTTAGAGCGTCTGCCTCTTAAGCAGAATGTCGAGGGTTCAAGTCCCTCCTGGCCCTCCAAAAAAAGACCTCTGAAGATAGGTCTTTTTCTTTTGCCTGAATATGCGAGTCGACTAATCTTCTGATAGAGCTGCAAAATCCTGCTTGACTTGCTTATACCAGCCCATCCCTTTTATGGGGTTTTTCCACCTTCCCTTCATGGCTTTAAACGCGTCCTCGTGACTCGCATCACCGCTAGCCACTACTTCTTTTAGGTGTTTATCCTGCGCTTTGATAACTTCGTCAGCTGTATTACCTTGGAACTCAATATTGCAGGGGCCACCCATTTGCTTGCAAGTCATCGTTTTCATGATTTTCTCCAAATTTATTGTATGCCCCTAGTATACCTCCTTGTTTATAGCCTCATGATTGAGACAACCTCCATCCTGAGCCACCGGGCTTAAGATATTCTGAAAGCCACCCG
>JBBQTW010000065.1:0-2730 GCA_038234505.1 Saccharimonadales bacterium (SeqCode)
GGATCATCGCCAACCGTGTAGGCGTCGTGGCTAACGGTCGTATTGATTACATCGGCCGGCTCGACCTGCGTACCACTACTTTCAAAAGCATGGACAGCCCCCACTGGAGCCAGTATAAGTCCGGCTGTAACCGCCGCTGTCCGGCCGAGGCGTTGCAAGCGCGTCAGTTTGCGTGGTTCAATATTAGAAGTATTTTCTTCCCAATCGTATCGAGTTGAGCCATCTGGATTAAATGCCATGGTAATAATTCCTTTCTTATGCCCCTGTTGAGGCGGTGGCGCGGAGGCCGTCATCGAACTTTATCGGCATACGGACTGTTTCGTTCTTCTCTGCCGGGCTGGCAATGAAGTTCGAATTGACCGTAATGTCGCGACGCAACTGTTTGTTGACGTCGTGACTTTCGCTAACCAAGCTGAGCACGGTAGCGAGAGTCAGGACCAAGGCACCGACGCGGCTGAAATTGCTGCGGGGGTGGACTTGGTAGTGTTCGAGTTTTTTTATTTGTGTTTTGATACTCACATACTCAGACTAACACAGCTTATGCTTTTTGTCAATATGCTGTTCACGATATACGTATTTATCGCCCTGGGTCAAACATATGTATTTGTAGGCTATTGTACTCGCCTACTGCTCGGCTGGCAGTCAGCCATCTCACAGTAGTTCGGCGAGGAGCTCAGGGAAAACTTCGGTTCCCATGTCTTTGCTTAGAAAGTGCCCGTAGTTATCGAAGCTTTTGAACTTCCAGCCAGCGAGTACCTGACAGATGATCTGCGTTGACCACTGGACGCCTTCGTGGTCGTTCGTGGAATTGAAGATGGTGAGGCCGTTTGTTCGCGACGCCAGACTTGGGTCGAAGGCGAAATCAAAGAAGGTTGTGTGCTTGATGTTGTTGGGGTCGAGCCACGGGGCTACCAGTACAAGCTTGTCGACCCGAAGCTGCGGGTGTTCGCTGAGGTATCGCAGCCAAAGGGCGGCGCCGGTGCTGTGGCCGACGAGCATGGTCTCGGGCCCAATTTCGTATCGCTGGACTTCGCGTTGCCACAGCTCGTAACCTGGCTTAAACGCCAATGGCATCTCTGGCGTATCGGCTTGGATACCGTGGACAATGAGTTGGCGCTGCAGCCACTGATACCAATTGCTGTTGCTGGGGCTCGGCGAGTCTGTCGAGTAATAATCCCGGCGGCTGGTGGTGCCATGCACGATAATGGCATTCTTCATACTTCTAGTCTACTCGGTTCAGCGAAGGATCTCGGACAGGTGTTGCCAGAGTTCTTCTGGGGTGGTGGCGAAAGTTTCGGCTAGTTTGTCGAGCGAAGTTCCGGAGCGGAAGTGCAAGACTAGCTCGGCATTAGCGGCGTCGGTCCATTTGGTCGGCTCGGCTACTGATGCAGGCGCGGCACCGCTGTAGTCTTTGATGAGGTTGACGATGGGCTGGCCATAGGCCTCGATTTTCTTGGGACCGAAACCTTTGACGGCATGGAGTTTTTGGACCGTGGTCGGTTTGATACGAGCCAGCTCCTGCAGGGCGCTGTCGTGGGCAATCATAAATGGCGCAATTTGCTTGGCCCTGGCCTGCTCCAGCCGCCAAGCACGAAGTTTGTCGAATAGGGCTTCGTCGTAGGTCACCGCAGCGTGGCCGTCTGCGCCGGAGACTTCTGGCTCGTCGGCGACGTCGGGCGTGACTTCCGCCAGCTGGTGGCTGGCTGCTTGCAGGGTGCGGTCGAAGTCGAAAATATCAGGGTGAAGCTGCAGGGCCACGTTGTTGATACCGCTTAGATAGATGCCGCTTAGGCTGCGCACTCGGCTGAGCGCGACATAACCCATGCCGGGCGTGAATGATTTGGACAAGTCGATTTCGGCGGCGTCCAGGCTCATACCTTGGGACTTGTGGATAGTTATGGCCCAGGCCAGGCGCAGTGGCAGCTGGGCGACCTCTGCCCGAGTACGATCATCTTCTACCAACTTCCAGCTATGCTGCTCAACACGGATTGATTTACCGGTGGCTAGGATGGTGACCATCGGCAAGCCGTCATGGAAACCTGTCACCTGCCCGCGGCTGCCGTTCACAAAGCCGGCCTGGAAATTGTTGGCGACGAACATAACCTCGGCGCCGCGCTTTAGCTCGAGTTTCTCTGGGGCCAGGACGCTTTTGACCAATTGCTCGACTTTGGCGGCTGTGCCTTTGGTCTGCATGGTGAAGGTCTTGATGTCGCTGTCGATAGCCGCCAGGTGGCGGTTGTTTATGGTTTCGACATCGATATTGTGGGCATAGAGCCGCGTCACCGCTGTTTCGGCGTCCGGCTTCTGACCCAAGCGATTTTGTAGGGATTGCACATGATTGTCTTCGAGTTGGCCGGCGCGCATGGCCTCCAGCAGGCTGAGCAGCTCATCGCCCGCCTGACGGTGCTGCTCGGTGATATAACAGATACGCGGACCGAGCGCCGCCCAGGCGGCCGAGGTGTGGGCGAAGTCGAGGAGCTCGCTGTTGCGCGTCACTGGCGGCAGCTGGAACAGGTCACCCACCAGCACTACTTGCAGGCCACCAAACGGCAGTTCCGACTGGCGGAGTATCTGGCAGGCTTGGTTGACCATGTCGAGCCGGGCACCGTGGAGCATGGAGATTTCGTCAATCACCAGAACATCGGTAGCGTTGTAGCGTTTTTTTAATTTATCATTGGACTGCAGCCATTGGATGTCCCAGTCACTTAGGCGGTCGCGGATACCGAGTCC
>JBBQTW010000066.1:0-2709 GCA_038234505.1 Saccharimonadales bacterium (SeqCode)
TTCATGGTAATGGGCGAGTGGCATGCGCCACATGTCGGTTTATCGGACGAAGGAATTGCCTCCCGGCATGTCAAAGAAGAAGCTTTCAATGTGGCGCAAAGCAACGGATTTATGGTAAAGCCTATCGAAACAAGCGACGGCGAGGCCCCGCGCATAGGCATGTCATTCGTGGTTGCCAGGACGGCAATATCAACGCCATCGATCCAAACTGGGCCTATGGAACTACTGGCCTTTGCAGAACCACGAGATATCACCCTGCAGTATTTACGACCAGATGGCGATTCAATCGTCAGTAGTGACCTAAGCGAAGTCATCGAGACTTTTTCCAAGCTTGACTCGCTTTTGTATATACATACAAATCACGACGATGCTAGTTTTTATCGACAGAGCGCCAAAAAACAACATAGATTCTTGCAGTCAGTAATCGATGCGGCCACAGAGGTGCTGCCATCCCCAGATACTGCCGACAAGTTAATACTGTGTAATGCAAAAACGCCTATCCTCATCGTGAGAGATACATCGTTTGAGGGGATTGTGCATCTTCACCCGCGCAAAGTTAGCAAACCGTTTAAGATATCTGGCGAGATAATAGGGATTACCCTCACAGATATACTAGAGGACGCCCCAGACCAGAGATATCAATCCTATGATGAATTTGCAGCTGCACGAGAGGGCTTTGGGTTTGTGGTCGACCCACACTCTATAAACATTCCCCTCGATAAGTTCGATAATCCAACATTTATTGTTCCGAGCCGAGCAATCAAAAAATTACGCATGAAACTTGTGTAATTAATTTTCCGTAAATGCATCTCGGGCAAAAGTAGTGACGTCTTCGCGACTCCATGGAAATGGCTTGCCAGCCAAACGGGGCAAAATGCTATGATGGTGGGAGCAAAAGAGGCAAACAAACATGAATATCTATCATACCGATGGCAGTGCCAGCCCGAACCCCGGGCCGGGTGGCTATTCGGTCATTTTGGATGGTAAGCCGGTGGTGTTGGGCGGTGACCCGAGCGGGGCCGAGACGACCAATATCCGCATGGAGGGCTTCGCTATTATGGCGGCGCTGACGCACGCCGAGGGCGCTATCTGCGAGATTTATACCGACAGCGAGTTTTGGATAAACGTTATTACCAAATGGTCAATCAAATGGGAGGCCGACGGCTGGCACAAAAAGGGCGGTATAAAAAACCTGGATATCGTCCAGGCCGTCTGTGCGCTGCACCGGAAGTCTCAAGCCAAACTCGTCTGGGTGCGCGGCCACGTCGGTGACCCCGGCAACGAGCTTGCCGACCACTGGGCCAACGAAGCCCGCCGCGGCGCTCGAGTCTAGTCAGCCTGTTCCACCCCAGGTAGGAAGCTGCTACACTCCTTGTATGAGCAAGCAATTATACCGTTCGCAAACCAACCGCATCATCGGTGGTGTCTGTGGTGGCCTGGCAGAATATTTCGACATCGACCCCACTATCATCCGGATTATCGCCGTTATTTTGCTGCTGCCTGGTGGACTGCCGGGCTTCCTACCTTATGTCATCTTGTGGTTAGTCGTGCCCAAAGCACCAGCGCAGTAGACCGGTCGTGAAATACTGGGTAAATACTATCAGTCGCGACCACGTGCAGCGGGGTGTGGCAGGTGGGTTTACGCAAGCCAATCATGGCAAGGCTGGCGGACTTAAGCGCCTTAGCAAAAATGATTGGCTGATATTCTACTCACCAAAAACCAGCTACCAAGGTGGCGAGCCGCTGCAAGCTTTCACGGCTATCGGCCAGGTGGCCGACGACGAACTGTATCAGTTCGAAATGTCACCGGACTTTGTGCCGTGGCGTCGCCGCATTACGTTCTACCCGTGCCAGGTGCTACCCGTTCGGCCCCTCATCGGCGACTTAGAGTTTATCATCGACAAAACGCACTGGGGGCATCGGTTTCGGTTTGGGCTATTCCCGATATCGCAGCACGATTTCGAACTGTTGCAGAGTGCTATGCTGGAGGCATGAAGCAAGTTACGGTTCACGATTCTCTCCAGAACTATACCTATCAGTTGGACGAACCGACAGGCAAACATTTCGCGGCAGATTTTCAGCCAGAGCTAACGCCGGAACAAATGCTGGAGCTAGGCGTCTTTGGTGGTAACTATTTCGAAGGTGAGTACGGTGAATTTCCACCGGAATGGTTCGCCCAGGCCAAACTCAGCGACACCCACGACCCCAGGCTAAATTTCTACGACATCGACGCTAGCCAAAGCCGAGCCGAGTGGCAGCGCAAAGGCTGGATATACGAGGAAGATCCGCGCGGCTGGTTTCAGTGGTATTGCCGCTATTACTACGGTCGCCGCATCCCATCCGAGGATGCTCGCCAGATTAAACGCTGGCGCAACATGACCCGCCACAGTGGCCAAATTAAGAAGTTTTGTCAGCCCGGCGACCTCGGCTGCCGCCCACGCCAACGCCAAGCACTCCTGCACTGGGCATACGACAGCCGCATATTGTAGTGGTATGCTTGTCGCATGGATAAGCCGCACGCCCTCCGTCGTACACAATTTGGCAACCCGATTTTGCGTACCAAAACGAAGCAATTAGACACTGCCGAAATTCGGTCACCAAAAGTGCAGCAGCTGATTGCAAACATGCGCCATACTGTAGAGCACAAACAGTATGGTATTGGCCTAGCGGCACCACAAGTAGGGCATTGCCTGGCACTATCAGTTATCA
>JBBQTW010000067.1:0-2625 GCA_038234505.1 Saccharimonadales bacterium (SeqCode)
TTGCACTAGGCTGCTTTGGTTTGAATCCATTTGGAGGTGGCCGGAATTTTGGTCTTGTCGACACGACTCGCGTTGTGCTTAGCGATAGCTTCGATATCTTCCATAACACCCTCGCTGAGTGTCGTGGGTTTGATGCCCAAGCGATCGTACAGGCTACCAAATTTGTCATGGGTAACTTCTAGCTCGTTTTCGGCAGCCTCTTTGCGCGGGTTTTCGACATGCTGTATTTCGGCACCGGTCAGTTTCGAAATCAAGTTGGCCAGATCTATCAGGCGGTGCGACTCGGTCACTTGGTTGAATATCTCGACACGGTCGCCACGTTTTGGCGGTGTTTCGATAGCCAGCCGGATACACTGGACGGTGTCACGGATATGTATAAAAGCCCTGGTCTGGCCACCGGTGCCGTGGACGGTCAGTGGGTAGCCGATAGCGGCTTGCATCAGGAAGCGGTTGAGCACCGTGCCGTAGTCACCGTCGTAATCAAAACGGTTCACGAGTCGCTCGTCGCGCTCAGTTTCGGGCGTCTGAGTGCCCCAGACAATCCCCTGGTGAAGGTCGGTGATACGCAACTCGTCGTTCTTGGCATAAAACGCAAACATCAGTTGGTCGAGAGTTTTCGTCATGTGGTAGACAGAACCAGCGTTGGCGGGGTGCAGGATTTCGCGGTCCAATACACCATCTGGGGTCGGGATGTTGACCTTCACATAACCCTCTGGGATGGGCGCCTTGCCAGTCCAGCCGTAGCCGTAGACACCCATCGTGCCTAGGTGCACCAGGTGAATATCCAAGCCACTTTCGACGATAGCCACCAGTACGTTATGCGTGGCATTGATGTTGTTGTCGACGGTATAGCGCTTGGTAGTGGCTGATTTCATAGAATACGGCGCCGCTCGTTGCTCGGCGAAGTGCACAATGCTCTCGGGCTTAGTAGTACGAATAAGCTCCAATAAGCCGTCGTAGTCTTGTGCGACGTCGAGGTTAATAAACTCAATAGCTTTGCTGTCGCCGGCGACTTCTTGCCAGGCGCGTATTCGATCTTCGATCGACCGGATGGGGGTGAGCGATTCTACGCCGAGCTCATCATCAATCTTACGCCGACTCAGATCGTCGACGATAGTGACGTGGTGGCCATTTTCGGCCAGGTGCAATGCAGTCGGCCAGCCACAAAAGCCATCACCACCGAGCACCAGTACTTTCTTTTGGGTCAAGATCTCTCTCCGCTTTCCACTAACTATGTATTAGCAACAGTTAAACTTTCATAGCTGAAAATCAACTGGCAATACCGATTAGCTTAGCATAGAATACTGCTCCCTGCAGACCGGCTATTGTATAGTGGTATTCGACATGCTCGGCAAGCTCAAAAACTCCCAGAAGTTGCGGACAGTGGCCTCGCCACTATTAATCGTGGCGTTCCTAGGGATTTTCGCTTACTTCTTCGCGACTCATCCGAAGTTGCGCCATGCACTGGCAGCTACCAACCCGTGGATATTAGTTTTGGTGGGCCTGCTCTACTGTGTATTTATACTGTGCTTGGCTTGGGTCTACAACGCGACGCTGCGCCTGTGCGGTAAGCGACTGCCCTTCCGCGAGAACTTTTTGCTGACATGCTATTCGACAATAGTAAACTTTTTTGGTCCGCTGCAAAGCGGTCCCGGCGTGCGTGCCGTGTATCTGAGACAAAAACATGGTGTTAAGCTCCGAGAATATACAGTCGCGTCACTGACGTACTACGCTATCTACGCTATTATCAGTGCTCTGTTCCTGCTGAGTGCCAGTGGAAAATACTGGCTGCTGGGGTTGGCAGCTACAGTCTGTGTCATTGTCGGCAGTATAGGTATTGTGGTTTTTGCTCAGCGACGGTTAGCCCGCAAGGACGGTGGGCTGAGCCTGCAGTTCTCGCCGAAGGCTGTCGGCTGGCTCGTGCTGGCGACCCTCTGTCAGCTGCTGCTGGTAGCCGTAATATTCTATGTCGAACTGCATGCTATCCACCTGCACGCTAGCTGGCGGCAAGCTATCGCCTACGGCGGTGCTGCTAACTTTGCGCTGTTCGTGGCGCTGACTCCAGGGGCGATCGGCTTCCGTGAAGCTTTCCTGGCCTTCTCCCAGCAGCTGCATCACATATCAACGTCAAACATTCTGGCGGCGAATATCATCGACCGCGCTGTCTATGTGGCGTTCCTCGGAGTATTGTTCCTGGCTGTTTTGGCACTGCATGCCGATACTAAATTCCGTGACCGTAGTTCCTGACACTAAGCCAATTGGGATAAATCGAGCGCAACCAGGTCTTCCATGACATGCATGGGGGGTTGGATGAGCCGCCGGGCGGAGTTAATGCCGCACTCTGTTTTTGGTTTGAGTACGAAATGTCTATCATCGATAAATGGTACCTGTCCCGTCGCTGGGTGTGGCAGAAGGTTTCTACGATTGGCAATTTCACTCATAGCCGTCGAGGCTTCTTCTCCGGTCATGTTGAAGTTTGGATTTACCCGCAGCTCGCCATTACTGCCAAAAGTAACGATAGCTAACTCGTCGCGGTTTTGGCTCTGGTCACGGCGGACACCCGTAAACAGCAGACGGACGGCATTATGGCCAATGTATCTATCGAGCGGCCCGTATTTGGTAAGT
>JBBQTW010000068.1:0-2604 GCA_038234505.1 Saccharimonadales bacterium (SeqCode)
AGACGATATTGTCAATTTCGCACCGCTGGAAATGGCTCAAAAGGGTGTGGTGAGCACCCAGTACGCTATGGGGCCGGTCGAAGAGTTAGGCCTTCTAAAAATGGACTTCCTGGGTCTGTCGAACCTGACAATTATCAACAATGCCCTGCGTATTATCCGCAAGGTCTACAGCAACGACATCGACCTGAGTACTATACCCAAAGACGACACTCTGACGTTTGAGTTGCTGCAGCGGGCCGATACCACGGGTGTATTTCAGCTAGAGTCGGCTGGCATGAAACGCTATCTAAAAGAACTGCGGCCAACCTTGTTCGAAGACATTATTGCTATGAACGCGCTCTATCGCCCGGGGCCGATGTCGGAAATCCCGCGCTTTATCGAGGGTAAAAACAATGCCGCATCGATCCACTATCTGCACCAATCGTTGGAGCCAATCCTCAAGGACACCTACGGGGTCATGGTCTACCAGGAGCAGATTATAAAACTGCTGCAACTAGTAGCTGGCTACACCCCAGGCGAGGCCGACCTGGTACGTAAGGCGATTGGTAAAAAGAACCGCGGCATCATGCAAGCCGAGGAGCCAAAGTTTATCAAAGGTTGTCTGCGCCAGGGGCTCACCGAGCGCCAGGCAAATCAGTTGTGGGCCCAGATTCAGCCGTTTGCCGACTACTCGTTTAACAAAGCCCATGCTACCTGCTACGCCCAGATTGCTTACTGGACGGCCTATCTAAAGGCTCACTACCCGGCGGCGTTTATGGCGGCGCTGATGACGACGGCCTATGACGATACCGATCGCTTGGCTATAGAAATTAGCGAGTGCCAGCACATGGGTATTCAGGTGTTGCCGCCAGATGTCAACGAATCATTTGTAGAGTTTGCCGTCGTGCCAGATGCCGAAAAGCCCGATAATCGTCGCGCCGCAATCCGCTTTGGTATGGTGGCTATCAAAAATGTTGGGACCGGGGCGGTCGAGGAAATACTGCGTGCCCGGGCTGACGGGCCGTTTGAATCGATTGATGATTATTTGGGGCGTGTCAGCAGCCGAATTGTGAACCGCAAAGCGCTCGAGAGTTTAGTCAAAGCCGGCGCGTTCGATCGCTTTGGCGACCGCAGTACGCTGCTGCACAATCTCGATGTCATGCTGGCGTATGCCTCGCGGCTACAAAAACAGCAGAGTAGCGGCCAGACCGATCTGTTTGGCAATGCCACCGAAGTTGTCAGCAGGCCGCAGCTGACGCTAGAAGCGCCGGCAACCAAATTTGATACCCGCGAGCAGCTCCTGTGGGAGCGCGAACTGCTGGGGCTGTATCTGAGCCAGCATCCACTCGAATTGTTCGAAAAATTCCTAGAGGAGCAGACAATTGCTATCAATACCCTCAAGCCAGAGCATGACGGCAAAGCTGTCACTATTGGCGGGGCGATTGTCGATGTCCGTGAAATCACTACCAAAAATGGTCAAAAAATGGCCTTCGTAAAGCTAGAAGATCGTTTTGGCGAGATTGAGGTTATATTGTTCCCGAATAGTTTCCAGCAGACAGTCGGACTATGGGAACGCGACCGGGTGGTGCTGATACGCGGTAAAGTAAATGCCCGGGACCGCGAGGGCAATCAATCCAGCGAAGTAAAAGTGATGGTCGACGATGCCCGCGAAATCACGACAGAGCAGGCAACAGCCTACCAAACCACCGGCAAGAAGAAAAAAACGCCCACAGTCAGCAAAAAGCCAGTACCGAAAACATCGGCGACCGACGATAAGCCAATGAGTGACCCCAAACTATACATACGCTTGAAGACCAGTGAAGACGAGGCCATCCTACGCACGCTCAAACAGACATTAGACGGACATCAGGGTGCCACCGAAGTGGTATTGGTCCTGGGCGATGCCGATGCGCGCCAGGCGGTGAAATTGCCTGCTGGCGTTAATTCGGAAGCAATTGTTCTCGATAGCTTGCGCGAGCTTGTCGGCGCTGACAACGTTAAGCTGCATTAGTATTATTTGATAACGCCGGCTGAGTGGACGAGTACGGCTGCCATTACTGCGGTACCGAGAAGTACCATGTCGAGTACTGGGTGGTGCAGGATAAACCGTTCGCCGCGGCGCAAAACTTTGTGCCAGGCCAGGCCATGCCGCAGTAGGAACAACAGTATGCCGGCTAGACCGAGCAGCGATAATACCAGCTCGCTCCAGGGCGCCGTGCCAGCTGTCAGCAGTTGGCCGCGCGACACATGTTGCTGTGGCGTCTCGCTGACTTGTTTGATGTCGGTGTGTGTCGGCGTGACAGTATCCGAATTGCTGTCGGTGGGGCTGTTGGCTGCCGGCTCAGTTGCTGGCTGGTCAGTTGTCACGGGCGTACCACCAGAACTGTCGGCGGCGCTGCCGCTCGCTTGTGCTTGAACTGTGGTTGTGGTCTTGGCGACGGCAGCAGGAGTTGGTGTTGCAGCCGCAACTGCTAGGGCAGCCGGCGCGCCGTATTCTGCCACGACCAAGGTTTCTGGGCCAGTGCCCTGATAGTTCGGTATGTTTACAATTCCAAACCCGACGTCTACGTAACCGCCATTCAGGATATTGGCCCGGTGTTCCGGGCTGTTCATCCAGCCAGTTAT